>JAOASB010000048.1 GCA_025210375.1 Maledivibacter sp.
AAATAAAACTGGCGTTTCTTTATAGTTTGAATTGATTATCAAACTAAGGTTTAATTCCTTACACTGTTTAGTTTTCAATGTCCAAAGTTTTTTCGCTTCGTTTCTCACCAACGACGCTTAAATATAATATCATTTTTGTTTTTCTTTGTCAACAGTTTTTGAAATTATTTTTAAAAAACTTTTTATAACTCTTTAAAAATATTTTTTCCAAACCACTGTATTTTTTGACGCCTCTATATCCTAACATAAACTATTTATCATGTCAAATGTTAATTTATGGAGAGAGTATAGGTAACCTATACTCTCTATATAAATATCATTATTCTATAGGCTTCATGGTTGGGAAAAGTATTACATCTCTGATAGAAGCTGAATCAGTAAGTAACATCATCAATCTATCAACCCCTATACCTAGTCCCCCTGTAGGAGGCAATCCTACTTCTAATGCGTTTATGAAGTCTTCATCCATTGGATGTGCTTCTTCATCCCCACATTCTCTTTGCTTAAGCTGCTGCTCAAATCTTCCTCTTTGATCAATTGGGTCATTTAACTCTGAGAAAGCATTGGCAATTTCCCAAGTGTTAGCAAAGGCTTCAAATCTATTTGTAATCAATGGATTGTCAGGATTTCTTTTAGCTAATGGTGAAACCTCTACAGGGTGATGTAACACAAAGGTTGGCTGTATTAAATCCTTTTCACAGTATTCTTCAAAGGCAAGATTAACTAAATGTCCTCTAGTCATATGATTTTCTACTTCTAGATGTAATTTTTCCTTTGCAATCTTTCTTGCTTCTTCATCATTTTCTATGCCATAGAAGTCAACACCTGTTTTTTCCTCAACCATATCATGCATAGAAACTCTTTTCCAAGGTGGTTTAAAGTCTATTTCAGTGCCTTGATAGTTTATAACCGTAGACCCTAATGCCTTTTCTGCACAGTAAGCCACTAGGTTTTCAGTTATTTTCATCATATATTCATAATCTTCATAGGCTGCATAAAGCTCTATATTTGTGAATTCAGGATTGTGCTTTATAGAGATTCCTTCGTTTCTAAACATTTTACCCATTTCATAAACTTTGTCAAATCCACCTACAATAAGTCTTTTAAGATATAATTCATTTGCAATTCTCATCTGCATGTCTATATCTAATGTATTGTGATGGGTAAGAAAAGGTCTTGCAGCAGCACCACCGGCAACAGTTGTGAGGATAGGGGTTTCTACTTCTAAATATCCTTTTTCATCTAAAAATTCCCTTATGGCTTTGATTATTTTATTTCTTTTTAAAAATGTTTCCTTAACTTCTGGATTAACAATAAGGTCAACATATCTTTGCCTATATCTAAGCTCAGTATCCTTAAGTCCATGCCATTTTTCAGGTAAAACCTGTAAAGACTTAGAAAGAAGCTTTACTTCCTCTGCTCTAATAGATATTTCTTCTTTCTTTGTTTTAAATACTGTTCCTCTTATACCTACAATATCTCCTATATCATATGTAGTAAATACTTCATATTCTTCTTCACCTATAGCATCTTTTCTGACATATGACTGAATTCTTCCGTCTCTATCCAATATATCTATAAAGCTGGCTTTGCCCATTGTTCTTTTGGCCATTATTCTACCAGCTATTTTTACTTCTTTTCCTTCAAACTCTTCAAACTTATCTGCTATTTGAGTACTAAATGCAGTTCTTTCAAATCTTTCAATTTTAAAGGGATCTCTCCCCATTTCTTGTAGCTTTTTAAGCTTTTCTCTTCTTATCCTCAGTACTTCGCTAATATTTTGTTCCTCAGTCATTTAATACTGCACCTCCTATTGTATTTTTATCTCAAGTATTTTATAATTTGTAACTCCATCAGGAATTTGAACCTCAACAGTTTCCCCTACTTTGCTTCCAATTAAAGCCTTTCCAACAGGAGATTCATTCGAAATCTTTAGTTCATAGGGATCAGCCTCAGCCGAACCAACAATAGTATATTCTACTTCTTCATCAAACTCTAAATCCATAACTTTTACCGTCGAACCTACACTTACTACATCCTTAGATATATTACTTTCATCAACAACTCTTGCTTTTCTTAAGATGGTTTCAAGTTTAGCTATTCTTTCCTCCACCTGTGCTTGTTCGTTTTTGGCTTCATCGTATTCAGAATTCTCACTTATATCTCCAAAAGCTAATGCTTGCTTTATTTTCTCAGCTACTTCTTTTCTTTTTACTGCTTTTAGTTCTTCTAATTCATCTTCTACCTTTTTCAATCCTTGCTTAGTTAAAATTATTTCCTTATCAACCATTTATTACCTCTCCCTTATGATTTAATATTGAATATAATATTTCATAAAATAAGCAACCTTAATTCTTTTAAAGTAATGTTTATTTCCCTAATATATGTTATTTTGATAAAATTATTCTTACAATTGAGGAAATTGCATAACTCTGACTTAGCTAAGTTGCATATGCAAATATCATCCTTAATTTGAGTATTTAAGATATAGCATATTTGGTGGTATATACCTTTGGAGATTTTTAAACTATATATAGTAGCTGGTTTTTTGTAGGAAGTAATTATGCAATTTGCTCAATTAAATATAATGTTTGTAAGTATTTAATAGTATAAGCACTGGGCCTCAGTGCTTATACTTATGCGCATTATTATAATGTAGTTGTAATTTATTGTCAAGATAATAATTTACTGTTATTTTTAAAACCCCATAACACTAAACAAGTATTTCATTAAGATGATTCTCTATCATCTTTACACTATTTGCAGTATTTATTTTATTTCTAACCTTAGCGGCATTTCTTATTCCCTTAAGATACCATGCACAATGTTTTCTCATCTCTCTTATGGCCACATACTCACTTTTATTTTCTATTAACATATATAGATGTCTTCTACATACCTCTACCTTTTCTTCTACCGTAGGAGAGGGTAAAACTTCTCCTGTTTTAAGATAGTGGGTAACTCTTTTAAATATCCATGGATTCCCTTGGGCTCCTCTGGCAATCATTATACCATCACAGTTAGTGATTTTTTTCATCTCTTTGGCATCCTCTACCGAGAATATATCTCCATTACCAAATACAGGTATATTAACGGCTTCTTTTACCCCTTTTATTATTTCCCAATTTGCCTTGCCAGTATAAAACTGCTCCCTTGTTCTTCCGTGTACGGAAATAGCATTAGCTCCACTCTCTTCTATAACTTTAGCTACCTCCACAGCATTTATGCTGTCACTATCCCAACCGGTTCTTATCTTAACAGTGACTGGCTTATCAGATGCCTTCACTATACCACTTACTATTTTGCCAATTAACTTAGGATTTTTCAAAAGCGCCGATCCATCACCATTTTTCACGATCTTAGGCGTAGGACATCCCATATTTATATCCAATATATCATGGTTATGATGGTTTATTTTTTTAGTAACCTCTGCCATAATTTCAGGATCCGAACCAAATATTTGAAGACCTACTGGTCTTTCTCTTTCTTCAATTTTCATTAGTCTTTTAGTTTTAGGATCATTATAATATATCCCCTTTGCGCTAATCATCTCTGTAAATACAATCCCACACCCAAATTCCTTACAGATAAGTCTAAATGTCAAATCTGTAACTCCAGCCATTGGTCCCAATGCAACAGGATTTTCTATATTTATATTTCCTATTTTCAATATATCACCTACTTTTATCTTACATATATATAGGGTTTTCATAGTATAACTTAACTTATACATGGACAAATATGCGACGGTTCTGGGCATTTTGGACGTGTATAAATTAAAGTTTTGAATGTAATCTCTATAATAATAACGCCAGGATTAATATTCCCGGCATTTTATTCTTTATTCATCTCATATATTAACCTTAATCCTTCTAAAGTTAAAAATCTATCTACATGGTCTATGGTTTTTGACTCAGAGGCTATTAGTCCTGCCAACCCTCCAGTAGCTATTACTTTAACTTTTTTAGATTTAAGTTCTTCCTTCATTCTTTCTACCAAATAGTCAACTAAACCAACGTATCCATATATAATTCCTGATTGCATACTTTGAATAGTATTTTTACATATAACCTTTCTAGGTTTGTTTAATTCGACTCTTGGCAGTTTAGCGGCTCTTTGAAATAATGCATCACTAGATATTTTTATACCCGGTGAAATTGTTCCTCCTAAATACTCACATTTTTCAGATATGGCACAAAATGTAGTTGCTGTTCCAAAATCAACTACTATTATGGGGCCACCATATTTATGAAAAGCTGATACAGCATTAACTATTCTATCGGCTCCAACCTGTCTAGGATTATCGTATTTTATATTTATTCCTGTTTTAATACCAGGTCCAACTACTATAGCTTCTTTATCACAAAACTTAATGGACATATGCTGAAGGGAATACATTATAGTTGGAACTACTGAAGATATTATTACATCCGTAACCTCTCTCATATCTAAACCGTCATAGGTAAATAATTGATTTACTAACATACCAATTTCATCGGATGTTTTTGATTTATCTGTAGACATTCTCCAATACTTTATTAATTCTTTATCTTTATATACACCTAATACAATATTTGTATTACCTACATCAAATGCTAATAACATCTAAATCACCTACTTATCATCTATTGTATATGCTTACCGGACATTTTTCCCCTTTATTTTAGGGCCGCTTTTTTTAAAAGAAATGTCCTTAATAATAATCATCTTAAGTATATTATCATGTTTAAGTAATCTTATCAATAATAATCCCATATTATTCGTAGAAAATTTAAAACCCTACTAGGTCATTTTATTTCTAAGATATTCGTGACATCCTCAACGTACCCTCTAGGTATACCTCAAACTTGATAAAGGTCTTAGAAATCAAAATCCCTTGTACTTTTTTAAACATTCCATAGAGAGTTTAGGATAAATCTTAATTTATACATAGCCATCGATTCCCCTTACGGAAACCTCTCCGGATATAATATTTATTATCTCTCCATCATCCTTTTTTATTACTAGTTCACCATTTTGTGAAATATCTATGGCTTTTGCAATCATAGTTGTATTTTTATTGATTATTTTTACTGTTTTTCCTAATGTTACTGATCTTTCTTTACATATATCCACTGTCTTTTTTAAACTTCCAGTACCAATAAAATCGTAGTATAATTTTTCAAACTCCTTCACTATATTTATGACAAGTTTCCTTCTAGATACTTCACCTCCCAGAGTCATCCTTATAGAAGTAGCTATATCTTTTATGTCCTCTGGAAACTCATGTATATTTACATTTATCCCTATTCCTACTATTACATAATTGATATCATTTAACTCTGCACTCATTTCCGTAAGTATTCCACATATCTTTTTATTATCAAGAATTATATCATTGGGCCATTTAATACCAACCCCTAAATTTGTGACCTTATCAATGGCATTGGCAACTGCGGCAGCTGTTATCTCCGTTATTTTCGCCGCTTCACTAGGATATATAGCTGGTCTTAGTATCATTGACATATAAATGTTACTCCCATTCGGTGATACCCAAGTCCTTCCCAATCTACCTCTACCACCGGTTTGCTCATCACTAATCACGATAGTCCCTTCCTCAGCACCATCCATGGCTAGTTTTTTACCATAATTATTTGTTGAATCAATGGTTTTAAAACAATATATGTCATTACCTAGCCTATTGGAGTCAAGTTCTATTAAAAGCTCTTCCCTTGATAATATATCCGGTTCTTCTATGAGCTTATAGCCCTTTCTAGGTATGGATTCTATTTTATAGCCCTCTTCTTTTAAGGCATTGATATGCTTCCATATGGCGGTTCTACTTACATCCAATTGATTGCTTAATTGTTCTCCCGATATAAAATTTTCTTTATTCTTCTTAAGTACTGTTAATACTTCCTTTTTCAAATTTAGCCCTCCAATTGTGGACAATTATAATATAAGTCTTCAAATTTATTACACTTCTAAATTATATATTAAATTTATTCCCATGTAAAAATAAACAAGTATGATGGCTAGTCTATTTTTAAAATGTGTTTAAAGCAAAAAACAAAAAGGACAGAAAGTACTCCTCCTGTCCTTTGATTTACTTTACTATCCGAATAATGATAATAATACACCCGCCGCAACTGCTGAACCGATAACCCCTGAAACGTTAGGTCCCATTGCATGCATTAATAAGAAATTTGATGGGTTTTCTTGTTGTCCTACTACTTGGGATACCCTTGCTGCCATTGGTACTGCCGAAACCCCAGCGGAACCTATTAGTGGATTTATCTTTCCACCGGATACCCTATACATGATCTTACCAAGTAGTACTCCTGCTGCTGTACCAACACCAAATGCAATTACTCCTAGTACGATTATCTTTATTGTCTGCCACTTCAGAAATGCATCTGCAGTCGCAGTTGCACCTACTGATAATCCAAGGAATATAGTAACTATATTGATCAGTGCATTGGATGCTGTTTCCGTTAGTCTTTGTGTTACTCCACATTCCCTAAATAGGTTACCAAGCATAAGCATACCTATTAATGTGGCCGCTGGTGGTAACATCAGTGATACTAATAATGTTACCATTATTGGGAATAGTATCTTTTCCGTCTTCGATACTGGTCTTAGCTGTTCCATCTTTACCATACGCTCTTTTTTAGTTGTTAGTGCCTTCATTATCGGCGGCTGTATGATTGGAACAAGTGCCATATATGAATATGCCGCTACGGCTATAGGTCCAAGTATTTCCGGTGCTAATTTTGATGCCAGAAAGATTGCTGTAGGCCCATCGGCTCCTCCGATGATCCCGATAGCTCCTGCCTGCTGGGCAGTAAAGCCTAGGAATATTGCGCCTAAGAATGTGGTAAATATACCGAACTGCGCTGCTGCACCTAATAATAATGATTTGGGATTAGCTATTAGTGGCCCAAAGTCCGTCATTGCTCCTACGCCCATGAATATGATTGGTGGAAATATTCCAAGCTCATCACCCTGGAAGAAATACCATAAAAGTCCACCGGGTATTACGTGGCCATGGGGATCTACTCCAGGAGCATTCATCATCCCCGCTAATGGTAGATTGGTTAAAAGCATACCAAAGGCTATGGGTACTAAAAGCAATGGTTCAAATCCTTTTTTTATTGCCAGATAGAGAAGCAAACATGATATAGCTAACATTACAATATGCTTTGGTTGCTGAAATAAAGTTATAAATCCTGTGCTATTCAGGAATTTAATTATGGCTTGACCCATTCGTGCATCTCCTTTCCTTTGAAGTGTCCTTTTTAGGATATTAAGATAATATTATCCTAATACTATTAGAACATCTCCCGCATTTACTGATGCACCCTTGGAAACATTTACTGATACTACTTTTCCACCTGCAGGTGCCATTATTTCATTTTCCATCTTCATAGCTTCTAATATAAGTAATACATCACCATTACCCACTGTATCTCCTTCTTTTACCTTTATGTCAAGTACTGTCCCTGGCATTGGAGCTGTGATAGTGTTTGCACCCGCTGGAGCTGGAGCTGCTGGAGCCGCTGATTTTGGCGCAGGTGCAGCCTTTGGAGCTGGCGTTGGAGCTGCTGATCTTGGAGCCGCTGCTGGTCTTGATACCGGTGCTGATACAGCTCCGCCTATTTCTTCTACTTCTACTTCATATGCCTTACCATTTACAGTTATATTAAACTTTCTCATTTTAGTTCCTCCTTCAAATCATTTGGTTTTGTATGGTTAACCACAGTATTTCTAAAGCATTTGATTCATTTGGTCTACTCTACCTGCTCTACCCCATGCTGGAGTAGCATCCGCCACCCTTACTATATTTCTTACTACTATATTGTGGGTAGATGTATTTAGACTTGCTGCTATAGCGGCCGTAATTATTGCTACTAGCTCTTCGCTTTCCCCTAGGTCTTCTTGTGGTTTTACCTCAGGAGCTGGTGCTGGCTTTACTGCATTAGTTGCCTTTTTAGTAGGCTGTGTAGTATGAAGGAGCTTAGTCATTATTATGATCAATCCCCATAAAATCATAAGTGCTACGAAGGTTATAGCCATTCCTAGCAATGTTACCTGTAGGGATGCCATAGTCTTTTCACCTATAGTCATGGTCTTTATTATCTCAGGATCGGCTAATCTATCAACTAGACTTAAGTTTTCCATCACTTCACCTCTTTCTGTGTATATTTACGAAAAAACATACCTTGCTAGAGAAGACACATATGTTTTTTGGAAGTTCCCTTTATAAAGCAGTTTTGTCCTTTCTCTATTTAAATGATAAACTGGTTTATAGGAGGAACTGGAAGAAAACATATGTGGCTTCTCCACCGTCTAACTGTTTCTATAGTGGAATATTTCCGTGTTTTTTGGCTGGTCTTGTTTCACGCTTTGATGATAACATGTTTAGTGCATCTACAAGTCTTGGTCTTGTTGAGTTTGGCTCGATTACATCGTCTACCATACCTCTTTCCGCCGCCTTGTATGGTGTAGCAAATTCCTCAGTGTATTCGTTTATCTTCCTTTGTCTCATTTCCGCTGGGTTATCTGCATCCGATATATCTTTTCTAAATATGATATTTGCAGCTCCCTTTGGTCCCATTACTGCTATTTCTGCCGATGGCCATGCTAATACGATATCTGCTCCTAGCTCTTTGTTACACATTCCTATATATGATCCACCATAGGCTTTTCTAACTATTAGCGTCACCTTAGGTACTGTTGCTTCACTGTACGCATATAGCATCTTCGCTCCATGTCTTATGATTCCACCGTATTCCTGAGTAGTTCCTGGTAAAAATCCCGGTACATCTACTATATTTAATAGTGGTATATTGAAGGCATCACATGTTCTTATGAATCTTGCCGCCTTATCCGATGCACTTATATCCAAGCATCCTGCCAGTACCTTTGGTTGATTTGCTATGATACCTACTGTACTTCCATTTATTCTTGCAAAGCATGTAAGCATATTTTGTGCAAAATATTGCTGATACTCATAGAAATCTCCATCATCCACTATCAGTGATATTATGTCCTTCATATCATATGGTTTGTTTGGATTATCCGGTATTATCGTGTCTAACTCTGGTACTATTCTATTTATATCATCTGCTGTGTCAAATACAGGTGCTGTTTCCATATTATTTGATGGAAGGAAGCTAAGTAATCTTCTTATGTCAGCTATACAAGCTTCATCATTTGACGATACAAAGTGGGCTACACCACTTTTGCTGTTGTGGGTCATGGCTCCACCTAAGGCTTCTGCTGTTACTTCTTCCCCCGTTACTGTTTTTATTACCTGTGGTCCTGTTATGAACATCTGGCTGGTTTGATCCACCATATATATAAAGTCTGTTATTGCCGGTGAGTATACTGCTCCCCCTGCGCATGGTCCCATGATTGCTGATATCTGTGGTATTACTCCTGAGGCTATGGTGTTTCTATAAAATATCTTTGCATAGCCACCTAAAGCATCTACCGCTTCTTGGATTCTTGCTCCACCTGAATCATTTAGTCCCACTACTGGCGCTCCTACTTTTAGGGCATTGTCCAATACCTTACAGATTTTTTCTGCATGCATTTCTCCTAGTGAGCCTCCGATTACCGTAAAGTCTTGGGCAAAGGCATATACTAACCTTCCATCTACCATACCATATCCCGATACTACACCTTCTCCCGGTGCTTCCAACTTTTCCATACCAAAGTTTGTACATCTATGCTTTACAAACGCATCTAGCTCTACAAAGGTCCCCTCATCAAATAGAAGGTTTATTCTCTCCCTTGCCGTCAGCTTCCCTTTAGCATGCTGCTTTTCAATTCTCTTTGCTCCTCCGCCCGCTTCTATCTTTTGGCGGCGCTTTCGTAAATCTTCTAATTTGTTTACAGCCATCCTTTATTTACCTCCCATAGCATATATTATCTTTGTTTTTATCAAAGTTTGTACTATTGTCTTTCACTAAGCTCAACTAATACTCCATGGGAGCTTTTTGGATGCATAAATGCTATCTTAGCTCCACCAGCTCCATATCTTGGCTTTTCATCAATCATTCTAAAGCCTTTTGACTTCATATGTTCAATTGCCTCTTCAATGTTTTCAACTTTGAATGCTACGTGCTGTATTCCTTCTCCCTTTTTTTCAATGTACTTGGCAATTGGTCCATCGGGGGAAGTAGATTCAAGAAGTTCAACCTCTGTATCTCCTAATGGTAAGAATGCTACTTTAACCTTTTGTTCTTCCACTGTCTCAGTCCCTTGAACCTCTAAACCCAAAGCCTCAGTATAAAACTTTAATGTTTCATCCAAATTTTTTACAGCTATACCAATATGATCTACCTTTAAAACTTTCATTCTAAATCCTCCTTCAAATTTATATTCATATAATTTCATCCTTCATCGGTCAATTGCAAGCGTCAACTGCCTCAGGAATTTCTAAAAGGTCAATACTTTTAAATCTAGGTTAAGATTAAGTACCAAATTGAAACTTATTATATAGATTTCCTAAAGTTAAACTTAATTTATACATCTCAAAATATCCGATGTTTCTAGGGATTTTTGATGTGTATAAATTAACTGTTTAAATGGAATATCTATAGAGAGTTCCAAGTAAATCTTAAAGTTAATTTTCAACTTTTAATTTTAATCTTAACCCTAAAGCTTCACCTTAAAGTTTTATTTAAGTTTATCAAATATTAGTTCACATGCTGAGTAGGGATCAGTCTTCCTAGCCGCTACTTCTTTTGATAGTTCGTTGATCATTTGTTCCTTATTGGATTTGTCAAGCAATATGCTCATAAGCTTTTGCTGAACTAAATCAACAATTTCCGTTTTACTATTTCTAATTCTTCTTACTTCCTTTTCACCTGTTTCTTCTAAATAGCTCCTATGTTTTTCAACATGCTCAAGAAGTTCTTCAACTCCCTTGTTCTCTATTGCTACAACCATTTCAACAGGCGGACGCCAATCTGATTTGTTAAAATCTAACATCATTTCAATTTCCCTAGCAGTTCTTTTAGCTCCATCTCTATCGGCCTTGTTTACAGCAAAAACGTCTCCTATTTCCATTATTCCAGCTTTGATGGCTTGTATATCGTCCCCTAGTCCAGGAACCATTACCATAACAGTTGTATCACATGTTTTAACTATATCCACCTCTGATTGACCTACTCCAACAGTTTCAACAAATACATAGTCGCATCCATATATATCCAATATTTTAATAGCAGCTTGAGTAGATTCAGATAACCCTCCTAGGTGCCCTCTAGCTCCCATACTTCTGATAAAAACTCCCCTATCTAGGCTAAGGTCCGACATTCTTACCCTGTCCCCTAGTATAGACCCACCTGTAAATGGGCTTGTAGGGTCTATGGCAATAATCCCTATTTTTTTGTCTTTTTTTCTAAGACCTTTAACAAGTTTATCAGTAAGTGTACTTTTACCTGCACCCGGTGGCCCAGTTATACCTATGACATATGCGTTTCCAGATTTATGATATGTCTTTTTTAAAATTTCAAATGCCTCAGGATCCTTATTTTCTACTAAGGTTATAAGTCTTGCTGCTGCCCTTTTATCACCTTTTAGTAGTCTCTGTGCAAGTTCCATCTATATAACACCACCTATCTTTAACAAAAACGCCATTGGCAATTTGTTAATTCTAGGTTCCAAGCTCCACGTTACAAGCTCTTTAAGCTACCTCTAAAGGTGAATTTCAGCACCCATTAAACTTGCACCGTGGAACTTGGAACTTTATAAGAGCTAGCAATAAGGATCATACCTTATCACCAGCTATATATATTTTTTTGTTATCTTGTAACGTTTTCATTAATGTAATTAATAGTCACTTGTGTCGGAGTACCGGGAGTAAACACTTCCGCGATTCCCTTTTCCTTTAAATATGGGATGTCATCATCTGGTATAACTCCACCACCAACAACTAGCATATCATCTGCATCTTCAGCCTTTAATAGTTCTACTACCTTCGGAAGTAAAGTATTATGGGCTCCCGACAATATACTCATAGCAACTACATCAACGTCCTCTTGAATGGCTGCACTTACTATTTGTTCCGGTGTTTGTCTAAGTCCTGTATAGATAACTTCCATACCTGCGTCTCTTAAGGCCCTAGCTATAACTTTAGCTCCTCTATCATGACCATCTAAACCTGGCTTAGCAACTAAAACTCTAATAGGTCTATCCATTTAATTTTCCTCCTTATCGTCTTTCAGTCCTTACAAATTAACGGATTGTTGATATTCGCCAAATACTTCTCTCATTACTCCACAGATTTCTCCTAGAGTACCATATACTCTAACAGCCTCTAATATGAATGGCATCAAGTTATCGTCACCTTCACATGCTTTTCTTAAAGCTTGTAATCTTTCTTTAACGGCTTCGTTATCCCTTTTAGCTCTTAACTGCTCAAGTTTTCCTTTTTGAAGTTCTCCAACTGCTGGATCAACTCTAAGTAGCCCCTTAGGAGCCTCTTCTTCGATTTGGAACTTGTTCATACCAACAACAATTCTTTCATTTGATTCAACTTCTTTTTGATATTGATAAGCAGCATCCATGATTTCTTGTTGGATATATCCCATGTCTATAGCCTTTGGAGCCCCACCAATTTCATCAATCTTCTTGATATACTCCATGGCTTTATCTTCAATTTCTTTAGTCTTAGCTTCAATATAATATGATCCTGCTAGAGGGTCAACTGTATTCGTAACACCACTCTCATATGCTACTACCTGTTGAGTTCTAAGTGCGACTCTTACTGAGTCTTCAGTCGGAAGTGCCAATGCTTCGTCTTTGGAGTTAGTGTGTAAAGACTGAGTTCCACCAAGGACAGCCGCAAGTGTTTGTATAGCAACACGAACTATATTGTTTTCTGGCTGCTGTGCAGTTAATGTAGATCCACCGGTTTGTGTATGGAACTTAAGTCTCATAGAATTCGCTTTTTTAGCTCCAAATCTTTCTTTCATAATTTTAGCCCATAATCTTCTTGCAGCTCTGAACTTAGCAACTTCTTCTAATAGATCATTATGTGCATTAAAGAAGAATGAAAGTCTAGGGGCAAATGAGTCTACATCAAGTCCTGCTTTAATGGCTGCATCAACATATGCTATACCATCGGCAAGGGTAAATCCTACCTCTTGTGCGGCTGTTGAACCAGCTTCTCTAATGTGGTATCCTGAAATACTTATTGTATTCCATTTTGGAACTTCCTTTGAACAATATTCAAAAATATTGGTTATAAGTCTCATAGAAGGCTCTGTTGGGAATATATATGTTCCACGAGCTATATACTCTTTTAATATATCATTTTGTATTGTTCCTCTTAATTTATCTGCACTAACACCTTGCTTTTCACCAACAGCAATGTACATAGCTAGTAGTACTGAAGCAGGTGCATTTATAGTCATTGAAGTACTTACTTTGTCAAGTGGTATTCCATCAAATAAAACTTCCATATCAGCTAATGAGTCAATCGCAACTCCAACTTTACCAACTTCTCCCTCTGATAACGAATGGTCTGAGTCATAACCAATCTGTGTTGGTAGGTCAAAGGCAACAGATAAACCCATTGAACCTTGTTCTATAAGGTATTTATATCTTTTGTTTGATTCTTCTGCTGTAGCAAATCCAGCATACATTCTCATTGTCCAAAGTCTTCCTCTATACATGGTAGGCTGAGCCCCACGAGTATAGGGATATTGACCTGGCATACCTAATTCTTCATTGTAATCAAAATCTTCTACATCTGCTGGTGTATATAATCTATTTACTTCATCACCAGACCCCGTATAAAATTTTTCTTGTCTCTCAGGTCTTTTCGCCAATGACTCTTGAGTTTTTGCCTCAAAAGAATTAGCATTTTCCTTAATTTGAGATAGTTTTTCCTTGTCAAACATCAGTTTTCCTCCTTTTTGATGTCTTATTTTATTATTTAGCTATACTACATATTACTCTATATAGAATATCATAAAACAAGCAAATAGTAATTATCTTATGAGTTTTTATACATGTATAAACCTATAAGTTTGTATACAATCTGTAGTATAGCCATTTATACTGCAAAACTTTTATCTTATATAAAATATTCCATTGAAAATTTACATGTAGCTTTGTAGTTTCATTATCTAAAACCATTTATGGGGATTTTAGCTATTTAACCTTCATTGAACCGGTTTCTAAAAACCTTGCATGCCACGATAGTGCCTCACCAATTACATGGGGCTCATGTTTATATTTACCCCTACTTGCTCTTTCAAAATACTCATTGAGCATTGGCTTATAATCAGGATGGGCACATTTTTCGATAATTCTTTTAGCCCTTTCCGTGGGAGATGTATTTCTAAGGTCAGCTAAACCTTGTTCTGTAACTACAACTGCTACATCGTGTTCAGTATGGTCTACATGGGATACCATTGGTACTACTGAAGAAATGCCTCCACTCCTTGCAGTGGATACAGTCGTAAATATTGAAAGATATGCATTTCTAGTAAAGTCTCCTGAACCTCCAAGCCCATTCATCATTCTTGAACCCATAATATTAGTAGAATTAACGTGTCCATAAATATCAAATTCTATGGCGGTATTCATTGCTATAACCCCAAGTCTTCTGGCAACCTCTGGATGGTTTGAAATTTCCAATGGCCTTAGGATACAATACTTTGAATAGTGTTCCATGTTATCGTGTAGTCTCTTTAACCCGTCCTCAGAAGGTGTCAATGAACAACCTGAAGCCACTGTTACCTTACCTGCATCTATTAGATCGAACATAGAGTCCTGAATAACCTCTGTATAACAAGTCAAATTTTCAAAACTAGATTCCACCAAACCACCCAGAACCGCATTTGCAACAGAACCAACACCCGATTGAAGTGGCAATAAGTTTTTAGGCAATCTTCCGGCCCCCACTTCATGCTCTAAAAATTCAATTATATGGCTTGAAATCCTTTTAGAGTCTTCGTCTATAGCCCCCAATGGTCTAACGTTGTCTTTTATATCACATTCCACAATTGCAACAATTTTTTCTGGATCACAGGGAATATATGGTGTTCCTATTCTATCACCTGTACTTAGAATAGGAATAGGTTTTCTATTAGGAGGATTTTTAGTCATATAAATGTCATGCATACCTTCTAATTCCATAGGTTGGCTTGTGTTTATTTCAATTATTACGATATCTGCATTACTAACAGCTTGAGGAGATATCCCAACAGAAGTAGTGGGTATAATGCCTCCCTCCTCTGTAATAGCTAAAGCTTCTATAACAGCTACATCTACTTTCCCAAGAAATCCATAATTTATAAATTGTGCTACATGGCTAAGATGCATATCCTGATACATTACTTTACCTTCATTGATAGCATTTCTAGAAGATTTATTTGTTTGATAGGGATATCTTCTTTTCATGACTCCCGTCCTTGCCAATGCACCATCTAATTCATCCCCCACCGATGCACCCGTGATTACTGTTAAACCTATTTTCTCTCCATTCTCAGCTCTCTTTGCTATAGCCAATGGAACTGCCTTTGGATATCCAGATGGAGTAAATCCACTGGTTGCCATTATCATTCCATCTTTTATAAACATTGCAGCTTCATCCGCTGTCATTATTTTATTTTTAAGATCCTCTCGTCTAATTCTATTTATTATCATAATATTTCCCCCCTATTTTTATAATTGAACAAAATGCATAATTACAATCCTCAAGAACCTACTACATATGGTCTTAAATGCCCTAAAGCCATACCATATTTATTATGCAATTCCCTCAATTCTTCATATAGAAATACGATTTTTAAAAACCTAATTTTTTCAACAAAAAAAAGTTAGATAGACTGGGATTAATATCATTTAAACTACCAGTCATCTAACTTTGTTTTATCTACTAATGAAACAAAAGGTTGTTTTGTTTCCATAAATAATAAAGTTAAATGCAAACCATAAATAATGAAATTCATAGTTCAACTTGTTTTATACTTATAATCTATATATAGAAGTTTTAATTATCATTTAGCTCAATACCACCAACAGTAATTTGTTTGAACTTCTCATTACATGTTTTTAGAGCTGACAATAGGGCTTTTTTTGCAGAACCATAGTATTTATCTTTAAATAAAGCATGTAATTCTTGACAATCATTTAAGTTTTGTCCAACTACAAGCTCCTTAAAGAATTCTTTAGCTACTCTAGTAACCAGAGAACAATCTGCATCTACAATAATACCGGTCTCTTTATCTACTATTAGTCCAACTGCTATTACATGATAAAGCTCGGTAGCAGTTATTCCTTTGGGTAATTTTGCATATCCGGTTACAAAGATTTCATTAGGCTCCACAGTATCCCTTCCTTAAAATAAAATATTGAGGCAAGAAACCCTTGATTTTATGTCGATCTCTTACCTTAATTAATTTTATCACTTATTTAATAAATTGTGAAGTGTATAAAATAATTTTCTGAAAACTTCTACATAGATATATTTCTATCACATTGGTAGTCTGTGTAATATAATTGTAAATATGACCATCCCTAGCAGTGCAAATGGATAAGTAGCACCATATCCCGCTGCTGGTTCGTCGCTTCCCACTGCATCTATGGCAGCTCCAAGTCCTGGAGTTGAAGTCATTCCCCCGCAAATGGCCCCGGATAACATAATCCAATTGATCTTAAACACATATTTCCCTATGATGAAACCAACCATCATGGCCACAACACCTACTACTAGAGATACTACAGCCAAATAAGCACCGGATCCAGTTAAAGCTTCAACTACTTTGTAACCATATCTTAGTCCAACTATCGCTAAAAAGAATGCCAATGATACTTGTCTAACTACTCCCAATATCTTATTATTCATTCTAAAATGCAACATGCCAATTTTACCTATATATCCAAGGATAAGAGATCCAATAAGAACTCCCCCTGTGGCACCTAAGCTAAAATCGCCTAGTACAGGTCCTAAATATATCTTGACCTTTCCTAATGTATATCCAAAGAAACAAGCTACTGCAAATGCTGTTAAATCGAAACTGACTTCCTCAATCTCCTTTACACCTGAAGACCTTTTAGCGGCTTCCATCTCAGCTCTATGGGCCTTCATTTCTTCATCAACTTTGATTCCAAAAATTTTGGGAAAGAAGTTTACTGCAATTATAACTATAAGAACTCCAAATGGATAGCCAATGGCATGGCCTACACTAATTCCAGCCTCTGCATTTTTAATGAATAACTCCTTTTCCTCTTGTTTCAACTCATAATTTGTTATATCTATTGTACTTAGATCTACTCCAACATCCTCCAAGATTGCTCTCTTTTCTTCTACACTAGCTTTTTCAAAATCATCAACTCTATGGGTCGCATGTCCTTTAGCGGTTTCCATCGCCGCCGCAAGCCCCGGCGAACTAGTAAGTGCCCCTGTATAAACCCCAGAAATCTGATAAGGAGTAGATTTAATATCTAAAACTCCACTTATTAAAGTCATACCATAGGTAGCTCCTGCACCTAGTAAAGTAATAATAAAGCCTAGGATTACAAATTTTGCACCATATTTCTTAAGTACCACCCCCATGTCCTTAGCCGCCAAAAGACCAACCGCTGCTACGAAAAGTATTAAAAATAAGTAAAAGAAATCCTTGGGGATGACTCCAGCCTTTACTAGCTTTACTGCCGATGAATTTTCTTTAAACTTGTCTGCATATCCAAATGCCCACCAACCAATAATTAATCCTGTGAAAAGTGTTCCTGAAACACCAAAATTAAATTTACCAAACTTTATTTTCCCAAATAACATTCCCGTAAAAACTGCTAAAAACATAAGGATAAACGGATTTAACATCCAACCTATTGCATCAAATTTCATTATTCTTTCCCCCTTTTTCAAATTTTTTATATTTATTTTAATACTTGCTAATCATCCCTCCTTTCAAATTGATTATTTTAATATATACTAAAAATTTTTATAGGAATTTTAGTATAGACTTTAACTTATACAAGTCCGAAATGCCTAGAACCATGGCATATTTGTCCATGTATAAGTTAAGTTATACTATGAAACCCTATACTGCATAAAGTTTATAATGAATTCTAATTTATACATATGAAAACATCCTATACTTTTGGGGATTTTTGATATGCATAAATTAAAGTTCTCACTGGTATCTCTACAGCTTAGCCTTTGTAATTATCTTGATTTGTATACTTTTTATTGTATAAGCTCAAATACTAGGGAAATTCCATGACTTTTATTATTCCCAGCCTTTAAAAATATCTTTCAATGTAGAAATCGTTTTCCTTGAGATGCTTAAAGATTTTCTTTTGAATATAAAAACGGCATAGGAATCATCGCTTTTTAATAAAAGAGCGAACTTCCTATGCCGTTTGATCTCTAAGATATAAGTAATGGGTAATTACTTCCATAGATATCTGGCAATATATAGTTATAGTTTTCACAAATACAACTAACTATTTTATCTTTGAAAATAAAATAGGGGTTGTTATACCTATGAATTATTGACATTATATTAATATTTTCATTGACTTCTATTTAATTATATACTATTTTTGATATGTATTCAATTATTTCTGCATAATTTTTATTTTTTTCTTCAATTCCGGCTGAACAGCTGAAGAAACTTTGTTATTTTTGTAACTTTCCATTGCTGGCTTCTATGAATTTAGGAACATTTATGATATATCTACTATGATATCCTTCCCCTATCTTATCCTTTTCATCATATGCTTCAATTTTAAATTTTAACTTTTTACCATCTACCTCTATAAGCTCCGCCTTGGATCTTACTTTCATCCCCACAGGAGTAGCAGCCATATGCTTTACATCTAGATGTATTCCCACTGTAGAATAGTCTTCTGGTAAAAAAGAATCTACTGCATTAAGTGCTGCATTTTCCATTAAGCCAACCATCATTGGTGTAGCAAAAACTAAAACAGACCCACTTCCAAAGCTTGCGGCAGTATCCTTTTCCCCAACTACTTTTTCGACTTCTGCTGTCATACCGACTTTAAGATTAAATTCCATAATTTTCACTCCTAAATAATTATATTTTGTATGCTATTTGCCTATTTTATTACTACAAATCAATTATATCAAAATTTTATAAAAACAAAAGCCCTCGAAGCGAGGGCTCTTATACTAAGATTCTATATTATCGTCATCTTTATCGTCTTGAACATCTTTATCTGCTGGTTTATCGTCATTGATATCCACAGCATTTTCTTTATTCATTCTAGATAAAGCTTCTACTCCTTCTGTAAATACTGCCTCAAATTCATCGGCATTTAAGGTCTCTTGTGCAAGTAATCCTTGTGCAACGGACTCAAGCTTATCAAGATTTTCTGATAAAAGTTTTTCAGTTATTTGATATGCATTATCTATTATATCTCTAGTTTCTTTATCTATCTGAGCTGCCACTTCTTCAGAATAATCCTTCTTAGAAGAAAAATCTCTACCTATGAATACTTCTTCACCTGTTCCATATGTCATAGGGCCTAGGTTCTTACTCATACCATACTTGGTAATCATACTTCTAGCTATTTTAGTAGCCCTTTCAAGGTCATTGCTTGCTCCAGTACTTATATCATCTAAAATCAAAGCCTCAGCTACTCTACCACCAAGTAAGATAACTATTTCATTTTCCATACCATTCTTGGTCATATAATATCTCTCTTCTTGAGGAAGCTGTAAAGTAAATCCTCCAGCTCTACCCCTAGGGATAATTGTCACATGATGAACAGGGTCTGTATCAGGTAAAAGCTTTGCAATCACCGCATGACCTGCTTCATGGTATGCAGTTAACCTTTTTTCTTTTTCTGTTATAACTCTGCTCTTCTTCTCAGTCCCAGCTATAACCTTAGTTATGGCTTCTTCAATAGTCTCCATAAATATCTTATCGTCATTTCTTCTAGCAGATAAAAGGGCTGCTTCATTTAAAAGATTTTCAAGATCAGCCGGTGTAAATCCAGGAGTCCTTTTTGCCAATACGCTTAAATTCACATCATCGGCTAAAGGTTTATTCCTAGCATGTACCTTCAATATAGCTTCTCTTTCTTTTATATCAGGTCTTCCAACTATTATTTCCCTATCAAATCTTCCGGGTCTTAATAGGGCAGGGTCTAATATATCAGGTCTATTGGTAGCAGCTATCATAATGATACCTTCGTTCACACCAAAGCCATCCATTTCAACCAGAAGCTGATTTAGGGTCTGCTCTCTTTCATCATGTCCACCACCGAGCCCAGCTCCTCTTTTTCTACCTACTGCATCTATCTCATCTATAAAAACAATACAAGGAGAATTCTTCTTGGCCTGATCAAATAAATCACGTACCCTTGAAGCACCTACCCCAACAAACATTTCCACAAAATCAGAACCACTTATGCTGAAAAATGGAACACCAGCTTCACCAGCAACAGCCCTTGATAGATATGTTTTTCCAGTACCCGGAGGCCCAACCATGAGTACCCCCTTAGGTATTCTTGCTCCTAATTCTATATATTTTCTTGGTCTTTTTAGAAAATCTACTATTTCTTTTAATTCTTCTTTTTCTTCTTCAAGCCCTGCAACATCCTTGAAGGTAACTTTTTCTTTTTCGTTTTCCTTATGAAGCTTAGCTCTACTCTTTCCGAAGGACATTACCCTACTTCCTCCGCCTTGAGATTGCTGCATAAACACAAACCAGAAAACTACAAAAATAAGTACCATAAATACTGAAGGAAGTATATCTATAAACCACGGAGTTCCTGCTGGAGGCTCTCCAGTAACTTTAAGTCCCTCTTTTATAGCAGGAAAGATATAATTTTCATTGAAGGTGTCAGTATTCATGACCATAGGAATATAAGATGTAAATTCTTCTTCCGTTTCCTTAGTTTCGCCTTTTAATACACCCTTTACTCTATTATTAATCAAATGCATTTCTTTTATATTATTAGTTTCTAAATTAGTTGTAAGTTCCGAAAAACTAAGCTCCTTCATTTGCTCTGGCTGCTTTGTATAAAACTGTACTATCATCAAAATTATAATGAATATCAGAATATAAAAGCTTGCCCCTCTAAAGAATTTTCTCAAGAACTCTCCTCCTTTCTAATGCCTAAACCGAGTCTCTTAATTCTAACATATTTTAATTTTCTAGACAACCTTCTCTATCTTTATAGGTTAATTTAATTACCTTATCAGTTTGTTCATCTACTTTATAGCTTTCACTAAGTCTATAGCCTATAACCCATATTATTCCTTTTTCATCACATAATAACGGAATCTCATCCCTAATATACTTTGAAATTTTTTGGTCAATAAAATAATTCTTTATTTTTTTCGTACCTTTCATTCCTACGGGTTTAAACCTATCTCCATTTCTTCTATTTCTTATGGATAATCCACCTTGTATTTTATCATAATCCACAAAAACCGTATATCTATCCTTTTTATTACTTCTGATTTCCCACTTATCAACTATATCTAACCTTACAGATGTATCCAAGGCCTCAATATGAGTGGTCTTTCCTATATCTACCCTATACTCAAACCCATAGTCTTTGTTATCTTTTTGTGGTTCCTTACTTTTCTTAACATCTATACTATTATACCCAAGCTGAGCCATGATATGCCCAGGCAGGTCTAATCTAGAACCTACTTTTTTTCTATCGATGAGTTCAAGTATCCCTTCTATATGAGTCCATCCAACCTCTTTTAGGTTGCCTTTCACTTCCCTAATAGCACTTCTAAGAATCCTCTTTTTCATTGCAATATTTAATTTATCAAATCCATTTTGGTCTAAAGAAAATTCGTCTTCATTTTTTTTAATAGTTATACCCTTTAACTTTTCCTCAGTTAATAAATCAAGATAGTGGCTATCATCCCTAAGAAGATTTGCACTTCTCCAAAGGGCATCAATAATACTTGGATTAAAATTTTCCTTTATGTAGGGAATAAGCTCAAGTCTTATTTTATTTCTGGTATATATAGCTTCTAGATTTGTTTTATCTATCCTAGGTTTCAAATCATTTTCCTTACAATATTCCTCAATTTCTTTTCTATCTATATCAAGTAAAGGTCTTATGATTTTCCCATCTCGCTTATAATCTATTGCGGTTAGACCATCTAATCCTGAGCCTCTAATAAGTCTCATAAGTACAGTCTCACCTTGATCATTACGATTTTGAGCTATTGCAATCTTTGATGAGCTTGTTTCCCTTGCCACTTTATCAAACAATTGATATCTAAGTTCCCTTCCACCCTCTTCAAGGGTAATCCCTTTTTCTCTACTGTACTTGCCAACATCATAGGAAAATATGAATGCTTTAATTCCTAAAGCCCTACAAAACTCTTCAACATATTTTGCATCTTTTTGGGCCTCTTCTCCCCTAAACTGATGATCAAGATGAACCACAGAAATGTTTATATTGAAAGTTTCCCTTAATCTCCACAAAAGATGTAAGAGACAGATTGAATCTGGTCCACCGGAAACACCTACTACAACCCCTTCGCCTTTTTCTATTAGGTTATTTGTTTTAATAGTTCCTAAAAACCTTTCAATTATGCCCATAACTATTCTCCACCTTTATAGGTATTTAAGTAGGCACCTTAATCTATACATATCAACAGTTTTCAGAAGCTGTGAGTATTTTGATACGTATAGATTAAGTCCTACTATGTAAATCCTATATTATTGAACTCAATTGAACAGATTACATAATTACTTTCTAATAAAAACCATCTACTACATGTAGTTTTAGAATTTTCGGGGCTATACCATCAAATATGCTTATATATTAAGCAATTAAAGCAAGGATGATATTCCCATATTGGGTTTAGCCAAGTAAGAGTTATGCAATTTCCTCAATTAAAAATTACTTCCAATTACCAAAATTAAAATGATACAAAAGCTTAAAAGTGATGTAACAAAAAAGGTATTGACTATTAGGTTAACTCTATCATTATATCGTATTTTCTTTTCACTGCGAAGGGTTTTATATATTTTTTTTAGTTCTTTTATAAATTCAGGAAATTCTATTTTCCTTTGATATAGTCCTCTCTCTATTAGCTTAACAACCTTTTTATTCAGTTTTTGTCTTCTAAGCTCGTTTATAATATCCGGTAGACTCATATTGAAAAGCTTTTCTGTATTTCTAAAATTTAGATTTACAAACATCATACACAGGGAAAACATATCGTATTTACCATCGGCTCGTCTAATCCCCATATCCCATCTGGCCCTATCATATAAAGGAGTAAATTCCTTTATACTGGAACCCATGGGAACTATACCTCCTAAATCTACAACCTTAATCTCTCCATTTCTTTTATCTATCATTACATTTTCTGGCTTCAAATCCCCAAATATATAACCTTTGTTGTGAAGCTCACTAAGCATTGTACCGATTATTATTACTATTCCCACTATTTCTTTTAAATTCAGCCTATTTTTCAAAGTATACTCCTTGAAATTTTCTCCATTTATATATTCTAATACTATAAAGTAATATACTTTCCCTTGGTATTCATAATCATCTAATTCCACAGCAATGGGCAAAGCCTTTATTTCCCTAAGCTTATCAAGCATATTTGATTCCTTTGTAATACTATGCAAATCCTCGGATATCTTCAAAGCATAGTACTTTTTTTGCTTAATATCCAATACTTTATATACCCTAGCGATTCCACCTTTTCCGATTAGCCTAATTATCTTGTAGGAATTTTTATTCCATTTCCCAGTAATTATATTCCCTTCTAATCCCATTTTAAATCCCCTTTATAGACAAATAAGTCTATCAACCTATTTGTCAGTTGTGAGTTCTAAGTGGTAAGTTCTAAGTTTGCAGGTCATTCTTTTAGGAAAACATTGTTTGCTAGAGAAGACACATATATTTTATGGAAGTTCCCCTTATAAAGCAGTTTTGTCCTTTATAATAATGAAGACTATTTGCTTTCAGCGAATACCATAAAATTTTCCACCAATTTTCAATTTGTTCTGAAATTTTATTGGCTAGATGAGAAAATTATTTATAGCAGAAACTGGAAGAAAATATATGTGGCTTCTCCACCAGCAAATATGGACTTAATCCTATACCCATAGTTATGATCCCATATTTTCTACAAAAACTTAAAAGCGGCTTATATAGCCGCTTCAGATTGTTTACAAAGTCAACAAGATGGCAGGCTACCTAAAAATCCGAAGTTCGAGGCGTGCTGAAACCAAGAGACTGTAGCGTATATAGACATACGTAAAGGTTCTTGGTTTCAGCAACAACGAAGAAATTCGGGTTTTTAGGCAGCCTAAAGCGGCTTATATAGCCGCTTTATTTTATACTATGTTTTCTGAAAAAAGTGGTTCTTCTTCTATTGCTTCATCGGATTCAAGGGCTCTATTTGTAAATAGTTCTATGGCCTTGTAAATCGCTGGGGCTGTGGGAGTTGTCCCACCTACATCCATATTTCTTATTTCATTCTTTATAAACTCCATATCATCACTAAAGCTATTAATGACCTTTGTCATCTCTTTGCCGGGTCCTGGAAACGCTATAACTGCAATCTCACTTTTTCCCTTTCTAGCTTTCAAGCAATTCATTAGATCTATGATACTTTCCCTTGCTTTATGGATTTTACACTTCATACTACCGCTGCAATCCATTAGAATACAGCACTTTATGTGTATTTCATCACTTATATTTTCTATATATTGAATGAATTTATTCCTGCTCTCGGGTTTAATTTCATCGAGTTCTGCTCCAATAATCTCCTTTAGCTGCTTGTTTACCACCGTATTTATAGTTTTATTTACGGTTCTCTGCGTTAACATATGAAGGGTACTACTTAGATTTTCAATATAGGATAGTTCCCATTCTCCCCCGCCCTTTTCAGCGATGTTTTGTACCTCTTCAATGGGATTTTCACTTGTATCCGGCCTGTCCACAATCCCAATAGCACTGACAACTATACCATTACTAGCGGCTTCACGTACAGCCACAATAGGGTCTCCCCCTATGTTAGACCTTCCATCTGTTACAACGATAATCTGGTTAATTCTCATTTCCTTCATAACCCCAACCCCCTAATTTTTGTATATAAACATTAATTATCCCCAACGGTTGTCCATTAGTTTAGTATATGCAAATTTAGTGGATTTTATACCTATTGTAGGCAATGCTTCAGGTCATAAAAAAGCCAAGAGAATTAAACTATTCCCTTGGCTCCAGATTGTAGACAAAGTCTACAAGATGGTAGGCTACCTAAAATTTTGAAGTTCGAGGCGTGCTGAAACCAAGAGGCCGCAGCGTATATAGACATACGTAAGGGTTCTTGGTTTCAGCAACAACGAAGAAATTCGGGTTTTTAGGCAGCCTGAAGCCAAGAGAATTAAATTATTCCCTTGACTCTATACTTTTTAAAATATTATTTTCCTGAAATAGAGAGCTCTTTTATCCTTAATGATGGTGAACCTATATAGCCGCCTCCACCTGGGAAGGCAAATTTTAAATCGGCGCCTACTTCTTCAACGCTTTTTAACATGTCATAAAAGTTTCCGGCGGCGGTGATTTGATTTATGGGTCTAGTAATCTTACCATTTTCTATTAGATAGCCGTGGGCGGATAATGAAAAGTCTCCTGATACAGTATTTACACCTGCATGAAGTCCTTGAAAATCTATTATAACAATGCCCTTATCTATACCTTCTATCATTTCTTCAAAGTCAATATTTCCTTTTTCTATATACATATTTGTTGGAGAAATTGATATAACTGACTTATATGATCCTTTATGTCCATTTCCAGTTGATTTTACTCCGTCCTTTTTTGCAGACTTTAAATTATGAAGAAATGTTTTGAGGATTCCCTTTTCTATAACATTTTTCTTTTCGCAGGCTACCCCTTCACCATCAAAGGATTGTGACATGATGCCCCCCTCCATAAAGGGATCGTCAACTAAAGTGATGATGCTATTAGCTATACTCTCATTTATTTTCCCCTTCAACATGGAAAGTCCTTTCTGAACATTTTCAGCGGAAAATATTCCACTATATGCTTCCAGCAAGCTAGCGGCTGCATCGTTTCTAAGTATTACCGGGTAATTATTTGATTCAATGGTATCGGCACCTATCATTGATACCGCTTCTTTTACTGACTTTGCAGCTATATTCTTAGGATCAAAATCCTTGAAATCATTGGAAATAACATAACTTGTGCCGGTTTTAATCTCTCCATTTTCTTTAACCATTGCAGACATATATGCATATGCAATATTCGATTTTTTCTCTAGGTCTAAGCCCTTTGTGTTGATTAACAGGCTGTATTCCATTCCTTCACCATACATACAATAATTAACGGCTTCTACTCTTTTATCCGCTTTCAAAGCTTCGCCTTCCATTAATTTAGTGAATTCAACCTTTTCTTCATTTGTAATGCCTTCCAAATCTTTATTATAGTTATTTATTTCTTTATAATCCTTTGATCCTTCAAAAATATATTCTTCGTCTTTACTATCTATGATTTTAGCATTATTTATTACTTCCTTTATAAGAATATCTATGGAGCTTTCATCTAATTTCTCGGTATATGCATACCCCATTTTGCCATCATGGACTCCCCTAAAGGACAATCCATTCTCATCTGATATGCTGTAGTTATCTATTTCCCCCTTGAATACCCTTATATTGAGACTCTTATTTCTCTGAACAAAGGCTTCCATATCCTTCATTCCATTTTCTTTACCTCTTTCAAAAAGAGTTCCTATAAGCTGTCTTGTATCCATTATTGATCCCCCTTCCTTCCGCCTACTGTGATAGATTCTACTCTTATTGGTGGCTGTCCCACATTCACTGGTATGGAGCCACTGAGGGAGCCGCACATACCCTGTCCATGGGCTAAGTTATCCCCTACCATATCTATCTTAGTAAGAATCTTGGGCCCATTTCCTATTAAGGTCGCTCCCCTCACAGGGATATCTATCTTGCCATTTTTTATGAGATATCCTTCGGCAACTGAGAAGTTAAAGTCACCAGTGGCAGTATTAACTGAACCTCCACCCATATACTTTGCATATAATCCATACTCAGTATTTCCTATCATTTCTTCAAAGCTTTGCTCCCCAGGAGCTATATATGTATTGGTCATCCTAGAGGTCGGAGCATATTTATAGGACTGTCTTCTTCCCGAACCAGTTGATGGCATTCCCATTTTCCTTCCATTTAGTTTATCTATTAGATATCCCTTTAAAACACCATTTTCTATGAGTACATTTTTTTTCATAGTGTGCCCTTCATCATCTATATTCTGAGAACCCCATGCATTGGGAATTGTTCCATCATCTATTGCTGTTACTACATTCGATGCGATTTTCTCCCCTAATTTCCCCGTAAATACTGAGGTTCCCTTTGCAACCGATGTAGCTTCTAAGCCATGACCACACGCCTCATGGAATATTACACCCCCAAAGCCATTGTCTATAACCACGGGCATCTTACCGCTTGGACACGGCTTTGCAAATACCATGGTTTTAGCCATTCTGGCAGCTTCCTTTGCATATTCTTCGATATTAATTTTTTCATAAAACTCAAATCCCATATGGCCACCAGGTCCAAAGTATCCTGACTGCATTTCTCCATTTGCTGAAGCCACCGCTTCTATAAAGGTCCTAGTTCTAACCCTTTTATCCTCTGCAAATAAACCCTCTGAATTTGCGATAAGAACATTTTGCTCATAATCTATATACCTAACCTTCACCTGGGAAATAGCCTCATCATAATTCTTTGCAGCATAATATGCTCTTCTCATTAAATCCACTTTATCTAAACTGTGTACATCATTTGGAGAAGTGATTATATTATGTATATTTTTAATATCGTTTTTCATCAAATTAATCTGTATATCCTTTTTAGAGCTATGTATCGCTGCAGCGGTCTCCTTTGCCACTTTAATCAGATTATCCTTTTTAGAATCATTTGTATAGGCATATACACTTTTAACGCCATCAAAGATTCTAATTCCTATTCCATAGTCTCTACCTGATATTGTATTTTCAACCTTTCCTCCAACCATACCAATAGAAGTATTAAGCCTATCTTCCACGAAAATCTCTGCAAAGATGCCGCCCGTAGAAAGAGCCGCGGCCAATACATCTTCAATCAAACTTTTATTTAGCATTTATTTTCCCTCCTCAAATTTTTATAATCTCTTCCTTATATTTTACTTTAATTTTTCTAAACATCACCATATAACTCTTCACTCATATAATTTTTATTATTTATATTATTAATATTTTTTAATAATCACTATTATATCTGATTTTTGCCATAGAAAAAAGACTAAATCCTTAGACTTAGTCTCCAGCTCCCTGAAATCCGACTTTTATATATCATGTGAATTCAAAATAAAAAGTTTATTTTTTCCAAATTTTTGTTACTAGTGCCGTCATATCATCTTCCACCTTGTTTCCCCTCTTTTCTATGGCTTTACTTAAAACTTCATCAGCAATAATTTGAGGATTTCTGGTATCTAAGTTGGTTAACAGGTCTACAACCCAGTTTGTCTTATCTATGAAGTTTTTGTCTGCATCTAGGATTCCATCAGACATTGTTACTATGAAATCTCCATCATTTACCTTCACCACTTTACTGTCTAGAAATATTTCATTTAATATTCCAGCGGGTAAGGATGCAGACTCTATCACTTCCACCTCTCCATTTTCTCTTTTAATAAATGAGGCAACTGCTCCACTCTTAATAAATTCAACCTTCCCACCATAAAGATCAATGATAGATAAGTCTATGGTTGAAAAGGCTTCATCTAAGGATTTGGACATTAGTACGGAATTAATGGTCTTTATAACTATATCCTTACTAAATCCTGCCTCCATTAATTGTTCAAGCAAAGTTATTGTGGCCATACTCTCCTTGGCCGCTTTTTCACCGGAACCCATTCCATCGCTTAAGGCAACCATATATTTATTATCCTTGAGATTTAAAAATGAATAGCTGTCTCCACTAATAGATTCATTATTTTTTGAAATTCTTGCTATACTCGTATTTGTCCTATATCTTTGAGCTTCAACAAGCTGAAGTAGACAAGTTCCCTTTTCATTATCGGAGCTACATCCACTATTTTTCTTTATAACTTCATTACCAATTATTTTTGATACCAAGGGTATTATTTGCTTTTCACATGCCCTTCTATGATAGCAATTACTCTTTTTTATATCTATTTGAAATTTTCCCCTTTCATTTTCTAGAACCGTAATGTTGTCGACATATATTTTTTCCTTGTCAAATGCCACATATAAAGCATCCTCCACATCTTTTTTAAATTCAACCTTTGTTTCAATTTCAGTGGATAAATCATCTATGATCCTAGCCACTCCATTAAATTGCTCAGACACCAGCTGCCTCATCTCAAAAAGCTTCTTACTCCATTTATATCCTATTTTATGTATTTCATAGGTTGAATTGATCTTATCTATAAGTTTGTCTTCCTTTAAGCATTTCTTTCTCAAATATGTGGGTAGGTTATTTTCATCTAGATTACCTTGAGTTTCTAAAATCGTTATGGCATCCATTATCCCATTATACGTACTATAGAAACATTTATCCCAACAGCTTCTTTTCATACTGCAATTTAAACATGTTGAATTCGCAATATCATTAATGAGATTTGTGATTTCTTTATTATCAATAATTTGCTCCTTCTCCGATATTTTAGAATATGTATCGGCTAATTCAAAAAAAGCCTTTGAATATTCATTTAATTGCTTAGTAGTCAATTTTTTAATTCTTTCACTATGCACTTTATCCATTTCCATGACATTCACCCTTGAGTTAATAATTTTAGACAAATAATTGGATAATGTCCTTGGTGTTATCATGAAAATTACAAAGGCAATTAATATTTCCTCTAATTGTATAAAGGTTTCTGTTGATCCATTGATATAAAAGGTCAGTATTGAATTCCCCAATACCATCCCTAGGGCAGATGAAGTCTTCCCTATATCCTTAAATATTCCCGCTAACAATCCTGAAAAAGCATATATACCTATAATTGCCGGTGTTGAAGTTGTTGTCATACTGGTTATTACTCCAATTGTTACCCCAACGGCTGCTCCTATTGAGGCACCCCCATTATATGCAAAAAATAGGGTCAAAAGCATTCCAATAATATTTTTCAATGAAAAATCCATTACCTTGACATTGGCAAACCCCAGTATAGCAACAGCCGATACTATGGCTATACAAATGACCTCTTCGTTTGATAGTACCCTTCGATTTGAGTTATTTGTTAGGGCTGGAATGGCATAGGAAAGTATATATGTAAAAACAAATACTACAATTGCTTCAAAGCCCATCATAAACAAGTCATATAAATAGAACTCTGTAAAAAAAGTATAAACACTTCCCGATATAAATGTAATCAATCCAGCGGAAAGGGCAAGTTTAAAAATATTAAATTTAATATTTTGGGCTATATATCTAAAGCAGATCAAAATTGATACCATGGTGATTATGTACCTATATTTTTCTGCCCCAGTGGTCATTACTCCTAGTAAAACAACCCCTCCTAAAATAACACTTCTTTTATCCTTCGCTATGATTATGGCAAAGAAACCTATTCCAAAGGGCATCAACCCTTCCAGTATTGAAGCTCGTCCTAATAAAAATGCTAAAATCCCTAATAATATAAAATTTTTATTTAATATACTAATAGCTTGTCCATATTTTTCATTAAACTTTGTTATAGCTCCAGTGCTAAGCTTTTGCATAATAAAAACACCTCCCGTTATCAACGATTATAACAGGAGGTCTTTAAAATATTTGTCAACTTCACTCTTCATATTAGAAAAACTTTAAGACATTTTGTATCAATACTAGACAAAATTAATGAATATCTCAAATAAATTTTATTTTCGACATCATATATTAGGAGAAATCTCGGAATAAAGGCGTTTAATGACCTAAACAAAAAAGCACAAGGAAAATATCCTTGTGCTTTTTATTTGGCGACCCAGAAGAGACTCGAACTCTCGACCTCTAGCGTGACAGGCTAGCGTTCTAACCAACTGAACTACTGGGCCATATTATGTTTTTTGTTTCAATATTGAATATTTCTAATACCAGTAACCTTTCAAATCTCTAAACTTTAAAAACAGTGTCTACAACATTTTAACACTTTATCTCAAATATTGCAACAGTTTTTTGGTGGGCGCAACAGGACTTGAACCTGTGACCCCCTGCTTGTAAGGCAGGTGCTCTCCCAGCTGAGCTATGCGCCCCTTTAAGTTTCATAATATCCTGTTAATAAGGTAGTCTTTTTCCTATGGGTAAAAACCACAAAACTTCCCTCGAACCTAAAGGTTACCTATAAAGTTCATAAGAACAAGGTAGTTTAATGACCTAAAGGTCATTACCGTAAAACTTCCCTCAAACTGAAGTTTGTTACAAAGTTTTACTAACTTGGTAGCGGCGAGTGGACTCGAACCACCGACCTTCCGGGTATGAACCGGACGCTCTAGCCATCTAAGCTACGCCGCCATAGTGGTGCCGGGGACCGGAATCGAACCGGTACGGTCTTTAAGGACCGCAGGATTTTAAGTCCTGTGCGTCTGCCAGTTCCGCCACCCCGGCGAAATATTTTTTGTTAGCGACAAGATATATAATACAATAAATTTCATGCTTTGTCAATAAAAATCCTAAAATTTTTATTTTCCAAATATATACACACTAAAACTTTTCTCCTACAACCCTTCTCCTATTTTCCTATAAATATATCCTTCAAGATTATCAAAATCACTTATTCCAATCTTTTCGATATCTAAAGCAGCTAGTATTTCATATAATATAGTACTTCCAGCTAGTATGATATCAGCTCGTTTCGGTTGCAGTCCTTTAATTTTTTTACGCTGATCATTATTCAAATTCTTAAATTTTTCTGTCATGTCTTGTATTTCTTTAGCCTTTAATTCATAATTATGTACTTTATCTCTATCATAGATTTCTAGCTCCTGGGCTATCGCGGCAAGGGTTGTAGCGGTTCCACCTATTCCTATGGCATGAACTTTTCCAAACCCATTTATATTATCAAGAATTTCACTTAATATATCTCTTATATCAGCTGTCATACTGGCCATCTCTTTATCTGTAATTGGGTCATTAGTCACATGTTTATCGGTCATTCTGACGGCACCAACATTTAAGCTTTTAGAGTACTTTATTCCTTTATCATCACCAAAAATAAATTCTGTGCTGCCTCCACCTATATCTATAACAAGTAAATTTTTAATTTCTTTATTTATTCCATTGATAACTCCCATAAATCCTAATTCTGCTTCTCTTTCACCATTTATAACTTCAATGTCTAGGTCTAATTCATGTTTTGCAAGTCTAAGGAATTCATCTTTATTCACTGCATCTCTAACTGCACTAGTTGCTATTGCATGTATTTTATCTATTCCCTCTTTTTTTGCCTCTGCTTTAAATTTTCCTAGGGCATTGATACTTCTATTTATGGCAGCTAAGGATAATCTTTTTGTTTTGTCCACTCCCTCACCCATGCGAGTCATTTCTAAAGACTTTTCACTATAGACTATATGCCTATCTTCAAGCCTTGCCATAAGCATTCTAATGGAGTTTGTTCCAATATCTATGACACAATATTTATCCATAACAAAATCTTCTCCTTTGTACATATATGTTAAAAAATGAGGAATCTTAGAATGTCTCAGAAATATATAATATTTTAGTCTTTAACATATTTTTTATTAGTACAAATACAAAACCGGAGAATCAATCCCCGGTATTATCTACTAATTATTAACCATTTCTATTAAAGCCATTTCCCCTTCTATTACTGGCATTTTTTTTCATGGTTTTTAATTTTTCATCACTATCTTTTATAAACTTTGATAACATATCTTCAAATGAACCTTGCATATTACCATTCGGTTTATTAAACTTTTGTCTTCTGTCGTTTGGCCTTCTGTCATTTGACCTTCTATCGTTTTGTCTTCTATCATTTGGTCTTCTATCAAACTGTTTTCTCTCAAACTGCTTTCTTTCAGGTTTTGGAGGTGTTGCTGCTTCGGTTTTAGTTTCCTTCTTCTCGCAGGCCTTACGAATTGAAAGACTCACCTTTCCACTTCCATTGGTTTCTATAACCTTAACTTTTACTACTTGCTGTTCCTTTAAGTAATCCTTTACATTCTTTACATATTCATCAGCTATTTCTGATATATGACATAATCCTGTGCTTCCGTCTGGCAGTTGTATAAAGGCTCCAAAATTTGTAATACCTGTAACAGTGCCGTCAACTACCTTACCAATTTCCAAGGGCATTAAAAACCTTCCTCCTTAAATTTTTTTTACGTTATTGCCTCACATCAATTATATTTTATCATAGCTACTATGTCAATATACCTTTTATCAATGGTTTAACTTTATTCAAAGGAAATGATTAAGACATATGAAAAAAATAGACGAGTCGAGTTACAAAGTATTTTTGATTGTTTTCTGGGCCCTCGGTCAAGGGAATACTCACTGTTGTAAGTGATTGAGTATGGGTGAAAAGAATCAAAAGAAGGGGTAGAATGACTAGTTTATTTTTTTGAATTTGCTTAATCCTGTATGATATATATTATTTCATTTGGCTTTACCATTTTTAATTTTTCCCTTGCGGTCTTTTCAACAAATTCTGGGTTGCCACTTTCTTCAATTTCTTTCTCTATTCTACTCAGCTTTTTTTCCAGTTTGGCAACTATCTCTTGCAGCTGTTCGCCCTCTTTTTGTGACGCCCTTAGCTTCATCTCTTGATTTATTATGGTCGCCGATAGATAAACTAACAAAACTGAAAAAAATAGTAATGCGATTATGTTTCTTCTAAAAAAACTTCCCTTTTTTCTTTTGTTTCTCTTAGCCATAAATCCACATCCTTAGATATGCTCAAAATATCTTAAAATTAAACTGTTTAAAACATGCTTGAGGAAATTGTATAACTCTTACTTGGCAGAACCTGATATGCGAATATCATCCTATATTTAATTGCTTAAGATATAAGCATATTTGATGGTATAGTTCTTAAGGTTTTTTAACTATATATAGTAAATAGTTTTTGCAGAAGGTAATTATGCAATTTGCTCGCTTAATAAATATATTCTATAGAACTATGTTTTTTCCTCTAATAAACTCCAATTATTAGTGCTATTTCTTACTAAAAATTGTTTTGGTGTATTTTTCTATATCTTTTATCATTCTCTTGGGTATACTCAAAATTTTCTTAAGCCTTAAAATTAAAGGCCGAAGGGCTTTATAGATTTTTTTGCATGGATATTTTATCACCCTATAAAGGAAATCCATAACTCTTTTTATCCCCATATAAATTCTATGAAATATCCTTTGTATGGCTTTTAGGAACATTTTAATGGTTTTTACCACTATTCTGCTTAAAAGCAAATTGTATATTAAAGCACCTAACAGAAAGCCTATAAAATAATATCCCCTCACATTGCCATCATCACTATAGACAAGTACATATATAACAACTATAGAAATAGCAATCCAAAATAGTATATCTTGGATTGCAGCAATAATTTTCTTTGTCTTTAATATGCTTCTATATATCTTATAGACGTCATACATAAATCCAATTACTATTCCTCCATAAAATGTAGCTAGAAATACATATAATTGATAATATACGAATGTAGACATATGTCCTTCACCTCAATTTAGATAGAAGATTTACTTAAACATCTTCCCAAAGAATCCTACGCCCCTAGAACTTATATCCTCTTTATCAGTATAAACAATGGAATTTATATGTCCTTCAATAGATAGATTACCATCGTCTAGATTTAATTTTTTTATATCTAGCTCTTCTCCCTTTATAGTAATATTACCCTGTACTGTTACTAGGATAATTAATACTGGATCGAAGCTTGTAACATGTTCTACGCCAGAAACACTCATTTTTTTTCTGTTTTCTAATATTATATTATGGGATCTATTACCGACAGTTTTCTTTTCTTCCACGGGTACACACCTCCTTCTCTTATAAAGATATGATATAAATTTTGAATATATTACTCTTTGCCAACCCCTTATCAGTTGCAAGTTGCATGTTCCAAATTGAAGGTTTTTGAATTGTTCTTTAGGTTCATAATTTTAAATATGAGTGCAAAAAATAATAAAAACTTAGGGTTAAATTTCCCTAAGCTTTAATAAAAATCTTAATCTATATTTTTATACATTTCTTTAGCATCATCTTTAGTAACATGTTCCTTTAAATCCAGCACTTCAACTTTGACTGTTCTGCTACCAAATTCAATGACAATTATATCCCCTTGGACTACTTCCGTTCCAGGCTTGGCTGGCTTGTCATTAACTTTTACCCTACCCTGTTCGCATGCTTCTTTAGCAACTGTTCTTCTTTTAATAAGTCTGGAATTTTTCAAGAATTTATCTATTCTCATTAAATCAACTCCTTTGGACAAAGGCGTCTTATGACGCATTTATAGTTGCAAGTTGCAAGTTGCAAGTTGCAAGTTCCATGTTGCAAGTATTTAGGTCATCCTATTAGACTTTTGAAAAATCAAATAGCAATAAAGACTTAAGGATCATCAAGCTATTTTGTTTCCTCAGACTTTTCTTTAAAAAACAACCTCAAAAAGAAAAAAGCAGCTAGGCTGCTTTCTTCGCTTTTTAATGATTAAGCATTCACCATATCTTTTAAAGCTTTACCAGCTTTGAATACAGGAGCTTTAGAAGCAGGTATTTCAATTACTTGCTCTGGATTTCTTGGGTTTCTTCCTTGTCTTGCTTTTCTTTCTCTTACATCAAAAGTACCAAATCCAACAAGTGAAACTTTTTCTCCACCTACTAATGACTCTTCAACACTTTTCATAAATGCGTTTAAAGCAGCCTCTGCGTCTTTTTTTGTTAATCCTGATTTTTCTGCCATACTTGAAACTAATTGAGCTTTGTTCATAATGTTACCTCCTTAAATTATCTTTTGATTTTATAGAATTCAATTTTATTACGTATATGCTAATTCTATCTTTTATTGAAAAATCCTTCTTTTTGAGGGATTTTTTTTGATAATTAGTACTTTTTTTCTATTTTTTTTGCGTCATTCCAAAGATCGTCCATCTCTTTTAATGTCATTTCTTCCATGTTCTTACTTTTAGCTTGAGCTGACTGTTCTATGTAACTAAATCTCCTAATAAATTTATCTATTGTACTATTCAATGCCAGTTCAGGCCTAATTTTTAAAAATCTTGCTACATTCACCACTGCAAATAGAATATCTCCTATTTCTTCGTATATATCATCATGGATATTGCTGTCTAAAGCATCAGACAGTTCCTTTAACTCTTCATATACTTTTTTCATGGCTCCATGTACATCATCCCAATCAAATCCAACTTTTGCTGCTTTCTCTTGTACCTTGTAGCTTTTCATCAATGAAGGTAATTGTTTTGGTATTCTCATAAGGGATTCAGTGTAGCTTTGTTCTTCTTTTTCCTCACGTTTTATTTCTTCCCAATTGCTCAATACTTTTTCAGTAGTTTCAACCTTTAATTCTCCAAAAACATGGGGATGTCTACTAATAAGCTTTCTACAGATCCCTGTAGTTACATCTGTTATATTAAAATACCCATTTTCACTGGCTATTTGACTATGAAATACAATTTGTAAAAGCAGATCACCCAATTCCTCTTCTAGAAGCTCCATATCATCATCTTCTAGGGCTTCTAACACTTCATAGCTTTCTTCAATAAGATAGGGCTTTAAGCTTTTATGATTCTGTTCTCTATCCCATGGGCACCCTTCATTACTCCTTAGTGTTTTCATAATCCCTATTAGATTATCCATTTTATATTTTTTTATTATATGGTTACCAGTTTTAGGTATAAATATACTTGTTAAATGATCTAGACAATCTACTCTATCCAGTTCATACAATGGAACCTTTACTATTTTTTCTTCTCCAGGGATACCTGCCCCCCTAATTATTGTTATCTCATGCTCATCATCATAATAATCCATCAGCTTAAGCTTAACCTCAGAGGCAACAAGTCTATTATATACCTGAGTTACTATTATGTCCACTTCCATATCAGGTTTTTGATAATCCATACGCAATGCATCAATAATTTTTAGCCCATTCACGGGGTCCCTACCCAATGTGTTTATAATCGCCTCGATGAAACTTACACCTGCAATAAACTCAAGATTTATATCTTTTCTCTTTTCAGCTACATCCATAAGTTTTTGCACTGTATTCTCTGCTACAAAGGGGCTTCCTGGAACTCCATAAATTATATTTTCATTCTCACATAGATTTAAAAGCTTGTCTACAATTTTATCATAAACCTCTTCAAAGTTTTCATTTGTATCATAAATATTGTCAAAACTATCTATTTTTATACCTAAACTCCTAAAATAGTCAACAACAGGGTGTTTTTCAGTCCTAAGGTATAGAGGATTTGCTTTTTTTAACCTTTCAACTGCTTCAAGAGTTAAATACTGCTTTCCCCCCGGACCAATACCTACCACTGTAATTGTCTTCGCCACTTTCATCACCTCCCATAGGGGTACTCCCTTGCTAGTTCTTAACTGAGCAAATTCCTTAACTATTTTTTATAAAATCTCTTTACTATCCTATAAAGCTTTCGTCCTCCAGGCATTAAGTCATAATCTTCCTCATTCAAAGTTTTTGTTGCTAAAAGCATTATACCATATACTACAGCTCCTAAAACTATAGATATAACTGTAGCCATCCTGCTACTGATATATGTACTTAAAAAATAATGAGAATATTTAACTACTAGTCCCATGGCAATAACTGAAATAATAGGTTTCATTATATCCCTAATAATATCAAATTTAACTTTAGTATATATCTTAACAAAAATCAAGTTAAGTATACATGCTAATGCAAAGCCTATTACTGTAGCTATAACTGCACCTTTAATATTTAAGTCAGGAATCCCTATCAAAATATAACTTAAAACTAATTTAAGCAAAGCCCCAATCAATAGATTACCAGCAGGAACAAGCTGTTTTCCAAGCCCCTGTAAAATACCTGTAAAGGTCTGAAATAAAGATAGAAAAACAATTCCCCATGCTGAGATTCTTAAAATTTCTCCTGCTCCTATGGCAGCTTCTATCTGCTTTGGATAAAGAAGAAGCATGATATCCTTTGAAAGAATAGAAAGTCCAACTGCAGCAGGTAAAGCTATAAGTAATGTGACCCTTACTCCAGTTTCAACATTTTTTAATAATTCTACCCTATCTTTTCTGGCTGCCACATAGGCAATAGCCGGAACCAAACTAACTTGAAGTGCGGCAGTTATTGCTTGAGGTAGATTTATTATGTTATTTCCTAGCCCAATCTGTCCCCATAATCTATTAGCTGCATCATATTCATAGCCAATTGCCGTAAGTCTTCTCATAACTATTCCAGTGTCAATCAAATTCATAATAGGTAACACTGCGGCACCTATAGTGATCGGTATTGCTATTATAAGTAATTCTTTAATAATCATACTGGAAGATTCTTGATCATTGCTTATACTGTATATATCCTTAAATATTTTTTTTCTGTACCTAAAATAAATATAGGTTATTAATATGCTACCCAAAAACGCTCCAGCCGTAGCCCCAAAGGTAGCTCCAGCAGCGGCCTTTTCAAAGCTAATCCTAGCAAACTGATAGGCGAGATAAAGGCCCACAATAAATCTACCAAATTGCTCTACGATTTGAGATATAGCAGTGGGCTTCATATTCTGTAGTCCTTGAAAATACCCTCTAAAGGATGACATTATAGATACAAAAAACAAAGCTGGTGCCAAGGCTATCATAGAATAATAGGCTTTAGGATTTTTGACTAGATTGGATATTGGCTCAGCCCCTATAAATAAAGCCATGGATGTTATTAATCCTATTACAAAAAGTACAGAAAAGGATACTTTGAATATCCTATGGGCACCATATCTATCTCCTAATGCTACCCTTTCCGAAACCATCTTAGCAATGGCAGCGGGTAATCCCGCAGTAGAAACTACAAGTAACGCAGAATAGATTGGGTACGCACTATTATAATAACCCATTCCAGTATCTGCTATGAGATTACCCAAGGGTATTTTAAATGCAGCTCCCAAAATTTTAGCTATAATTGCTGCTATTCCTAATATAAATGCCCCTTTTATAAACGAATTTGAATTGCTTTTTTCCATCCTATATCCTCCCTAAAATATCCTCAATTTATTATATACAAAAATACTACAAATATAAGCATTGAAACAAATAATCTTAAATTAAAAACAAAGCATATTAATTATATCAAAATATATAGGATAAATCCTAATTTTTGATATAAATATTATTTTAAAAATAGAGGGAGCATGTAGATTTTTTATTTTTACTAAGATTTTTATCCAAAAATGACCTACAATAAGAAAAAGGGGCTGTCTGAAAAGACAATCCCTTTTTCTCAATCCCAGAGTGTATCAGAATAAAGTTCGCCATTCCCATGCACTCCTTTGATATAACAATATATTCATCGAACTATTACATTAAGTATTTATTACATTGCATAATATTAGTGCTCCATTTGTTTGCCTAAAAAACCAGCCGCAGTTTCAGCAATTTTTGTTTCTAGTTCTCCCATTAGTCTATCTGTATCTCTGGATATAAGTACAACTGCCCCTATAGGATCCCCATGAGCAACAATAGGAAATATGATTTGTGATGAATATTTACCCATATCACTTTCCTCTATAGTAATAGGAATAATTTTATCAGATTCATTTAATACCATTGATTCCCTTTGCTCAATTACGGCTTCTAGATCTTTACTGATTCTTTTTTCTAGATATTCCTTTTTAGAACCACCAGCTATGGTCACAACATTGTCTCTATCTGTAATTATAGCTATAGCGTCTATGGATTCATTCAAAGATTCAGCATATTCCGTAGCAAACTCATTCAGTTCTCCTATGGGCGAATACTTTTTAAGTATCACTTCCCCTTCTCTATCCGTAAAAATTTCTAATGGGTCTCCTTCTCTTATTCTTAGTGTCCTTCTAATTTCCTTAGGAATAACAACTCTACCTAAGTCGTCTATTCTCCTTACTATTCCAGTCGCCTTCAATTGTTTTCCCTCCTAAAATCATTTAAGATGAATTGCTAGCATATGGGTAGTATTTGTTCATATATATTTTTTATACATATATGGTAAATTTCTTTTTTGTTTAATTTATTTTTTACCCGCAATAAAAAAATGTGGTACCTTAAGTCCACATTTTTCCCTTTATATGCATGAGCCTTTATTTTAAATTTTCTTCAAATTTTTCAATTTTTGCTTTACCCTTTAGCTCTTCAATTTTTTCAAGAAGCTTTTCTTTTTTTACTATTGGTTCAATATTTTGTTTTTCAACGGCCAATTCTTCCTCAGATATTTCTTCTTTTAGATCTTCTAAGGTCTTCTTAGCCTCAAGTTTTATTATATGATAACCATAATTCGTCTTAACCGGTTCACTTATGTCACCAACCTCCATAGAAAATGCAGCTTGCTCAAATTGAGGTACCATCATTCCCCTAGAGAAATATCCTAAATCTCCATTGTTCTCCTTAACACTTGGGTCCTTAGAATTCTCCTTTGCTAATTCTGTGAAATCCTCTCCTGCTTTGATTTTAGTAATTAGTTCCTTAGCTGATTCTTCATTCTCTACTAATATATGCTTTGCACTAACTTGAACAACATAGTTCTTAGTAAGTTCGTCCAATTTCTCTTGATCATTTAATCCAAGTTCTTCATATAGTGATTTTTCATATTCATCAACTAATGCATCCATTCTGATTTGTTCTTTCACAAATTTTTCATCTAAATTATTTTCTTCATAGAACTTTTTAAGTTCTTCGTCTTCTTCTAATCTCTCTTTAAAACTGTTATAGGTTTCTTCAATCTCAGTATCTTCAATAGCTATTTCCTTCTTAGCTATTTCTTCTTTAATCAATTCCTCAATTATTAATTTTTCTAAAACTTGATCCCTTACTATCTCTAATACAGTCTTACCTTCAATCTCCTGACTCCAAATGTTTTCTGTATATAACTCTGTATATCTTTTTTCTACTATACTGAAGTTCTTTTTAAATGTTTCATGATCTATCTCTTTATCATTGACCTTAGCAACTACATTTTCATCCACCTTAGACTTGTCCCCTCCCATAGCACAGCCTGTAAAAGCTCCTATTAGTAGGATTAAAATTAAAGTACATGAAAGTATTTTTTTATTTATTTGAATCAACAAAATCCTCTCCCTCGTCTATGATTAACAAATGAGAAACCTGCATAATTTTCTCATACTAACTATTATATATCATATTAGCTAAGCTGAAAACCTCTAATTTTTTCTAACATATCTATTATCTCATTCAATTTTTTATTTTGATTTAGTGTTTTGTCATTAAATCTATAGGTAAAATAAGGGTTATTACTACAATTCATAATTATTCTTCTGCCAAATGCATCGGATATATTCGCCAGTAAATATGGATCTAATTTGTATTTATTATCAAATTCAAATTTGAGGCCATCTTTGATCTCTGAAATTAAATTTATTTTAAGTTTCTGAGCCAAAATTTTTATATATGATATGGATATGAGGTTATATACAGGCTGTGGTAATGTACCAAATCTATCTTCAATTTCCTCCTCAATATTATAAGCATCTTCCTTGTCTCGAATAGATGCTATCTTTTTATATATCTCTAGCTTGTATCTTTCATTGGAAATATAATCACTGGATATAAAGGCATTTACATTTATATCTATGGATGTTTCTATTGCTTCCTCTACCTTTTCTCCCTTGAAGGTTTTTACCGTATCCTCCAAAAGCTTACAATACAAGTCATATCCAATATCAGCCATATGTCCATGCTGTCGCGCTCCAAGTAAATTTCCTGCTCCCCTTATTTCTAAATCCTTCATGGCGATCTTAAAGCCAGAGCCAAGCTCAGTAAACTCTTTTATAACCCTAAGCCTTTTTTCTGCAACCTCTGATAAAACCTTATCCTTTTCGTAGGTCAAATAGCAATAGGCTATTCTATTACTTCTTCCTACCCTACCTCTTAGCTGATAGAGTTGGGAAAGTCCCAGTTTATCTGCATCCTTTATTATCATAGTGTTAACATTTCCAATGTCCAATCCTGTTTCAATTATCGTTGTACATACTATGACATCAAACTCTTTATTTAGAAAGCTTATCATTATTTTTTCTAGCTTTCTTTCACTCATTTGCCCATGGGCATATGCTACCCTGGCCTCTGGAACTAGCATTTGTATCTTTGAGGTGATCTTCTCAATGTCCTTTACTCTATTGTATACAAAGTAAACCTGTCCTCCCCTCTCCAGTTCTTTGACGATGGCATCCCTTACCATATTTTCATTATACGAAATAACAAAGGTCTCTACGGGATACCTATCCTCTGGAGGGTCTTCAATCAAACTCATATCCCTTATGCCTATAAGGGACATGTGTAAGGTCCTTGGTATTGGGGTTGCCGATAGGGTAAGGGCATCAACATTTTTCTTGAGTTCCTTAAGGGATTCCTTGTGCTTCACTCCAAATCTTTGTTCCTCATCAACCAATAGAATACCTAAGTCCTTAAATTTAACATCCTTTGACAAAAGTCTATGGGTTCCTACTATTATATCAATAACTCCCATCCTTAAATCCTCTATGGTCTTTTTTTGCTGTGCGCTACTTCTAAAGCGGCTAAGCATCTCAATAGTTACAGGAAAGTCTTTAAATCTATCCACAAGGGTATTATAATGCTGTTGTGCCAATATAGTAGTTGGAACCAAGAAGGCCACTTGTTTGCCGTCCACAATAGCCTTAAATGCTGCTCTAAGAGCAACCTCTGTCTTCCCGAACCCCACATCTCCACATAAAAGCCTATCCATCGCCCTGCTGTCTTCCATATCTTTTTTTATTTCTTCTATACACCTTAGCTGATCAGGGGTTTCTTCATAGGGGAACATATCTTCAAATTGTTTTTGCCATTCACTATCCTTTGAAAAAGCATATCCCTTTGTAGATGTCCTTATGGCATAAAGCTTTAGAAGTTCCTTTGCCATATCCTCTATGGCCTTTTTTACCTTGTCCTTCGTTTTTTTCCATTCTGCCCCACCTAGTCTATTTAACCTAGGTCCCTTATCTTCTCCACCTATATATTTCTGCACTAAATCCATCTGATCTATAGGAACATAAAGAAGATCAGTACCTGAATACTTTATTTTTAAATAATCCTTCTTTATACCCTCGACCTTCAATTGTTCTATCCCTATATATTTACCTATTCCATGGTTTTCATGAACTACATAGTCCCCAATATTTAAATCTCTGAAGGTTTTGATTTTCCTTCCCTTTTTATTGGAAGCTTTTCTTCTTTGTTTTTTTGCTGAACCAAATATTTCCTTTTCAGTTATTACAATAAATTTATGGTCAGTAAACATAAATCCATTTCCTAGTATGCCTTTAGTTATAAAGGTTTGCCCCGATAGTATATTTTCCCTTTCACCATCAATATACTCACATTCAAGATCCTTATCTCTTAGCTCTCTTTCTAAGCTTTCACATTTTTTAGATGTACTACATACCAAAACAACCTTATAACCTTTATACTTCCAATCCCTTAAATCTTCTTTAAGGGCATCCATCTTTCCATGATATGAGTGCATATCCTTTACCGCTAAGGTTATATTAGTCCTTACATAAAAATCATCAAATTTTTTAGGCAGGCTATTTATGAGTATATTTTTTTTGCCTTGGAAATCTTCAAGTACATTTTCATATGATTTGAGAATATTATATTGACTAGGCAATACTTCTCCTCTTTCAAAAAACTGCTTGAATCTTTCATAAAAATCATTTATAGAGCTTTCAGCTTTTTCCCTTATTCTTATTGGTTCATGTATGAATATTAAACTATTTTCACTAAAATAGTCTAAAAAAGTTTCTGGCCTATCTATAAAATAATCGATATAATTATCAATAGTATCAAAATATATTTTATTATCTAGTTTCGATATAAGTTCAGTAATTTTCTCACTAAAATTATTCCTTAATTCTTCTTTTATTTTTTTATGATACTGGTCAAACTCATCTTTTATTTTTTTTATTCCCTTTTTAATTTGATTTTCTGTAAAAAGCATTTCCCTTGTTAATTTAACTATGGCAGTGTCAATTTTTTCCAGGGATAATTGAGATACGGCATCAAAGGTTCTTATAGAATCTATTTCATCATCGAACAGCTCGATTCTTATGGGATAATCATCTATTAATGAATAAAAATCTATTATTCCTCCCCTTACACTAAACTGCCCCTTGGTCTGGACCATATCAACCCTTTCATATCCCATGAATACTAATCCTTCTATAAAGTCACTTACATCTATGATGTCCCCAACCTTTATAGGCATTTCATATCCTATCCAATCCTTACCCGGTACAAGCTTTAACAATATACTATCTATAGTTGTGACAACTATACATTCTTCTCCACTAAGAACTGTACGTATAGCCTTTAGTCTCTCCTCTATAATCTGATTGCTATGGGCATATACATCAAAAAATACTATCTCCTTCGAGGGAAAGTAGAATACCTTTTCTCCACCAAAAAATTTTAAATCTTCATATATTTTTCTTGCCTCAAGCTCATTATGTGTAATAACTAAACTTTGCTTAGCTTTATTAGAGCCTATAGAAAATATAATATTGCTGATAGCTGAACCAGAAGGGCCCGTTATTGATATAGGTAGCATTCCTTTATCAATACTATTATTAAGTTCTGAGTATTTACCAGAGCTTTTTAAAACATTCACAAAAAAATTGTTCATCTTATATATCATTCCTTCCGGAGGACAAAGGCGTATGACAACGCATTTGTAATTCTGAGTTTCGTATTCAAAGTTCTAAGTACAGGGTTCTTCCTGATCAGTCTTCAAAAAAATTTCTGCAAAGAAGTTTTATTTCTTAGGTAGAGGTGGTAATCATTGGTTAGATGTTAAAGATAACACTATTAGCCCGGATTTATGAAACCCAGGCATTTCTACATCTTATATTTTATTTTATCAGTATAATAAAGGGAACTACTTTTAGTCTCAAAGTTTCATCCTAGACCCCAGTTCTATATCTATTGAGGAAATTGCATAACTTTGACTTGGCTAAACCTAATATGGGAATATCATCCTTAATTTGAATATTTAAGATATAGCATATTTGATGGTATAGCCTTGTGGCTTTTAAAACTATATATATAGATTTCCAAAAGTTAAACTTAATTTATACATCTCAAAATATCCGATGTTTCTAGGGAGTTTTGATGTGTATAAATTAACTGTTTAGAAAGTAATTATGCAATTTGCTCTATTTATTATATTTATTCATTGCCTTGTCCATACCTTCTGAGATTATACTTTCCACAGCTTCAGCCGATAGCTTTATGGAAAGTAAAATATCTTCCTTTTCACCTTCACTAAATTTCCCAATAACATAGTTAACAAGATCACCATGGATAGGTCTGCCAATGCCAATCCTTATTCTTGGGAAATCATCCTGCCGAAGAAGGTATATAATATTGCGCATTCCATTATGGGTTCCTGAACTACCTTTTTTCCTAATCCTTATTCTTGCTAAATCAATATCTATATCATCATAGATCACTATTAGTTTACTTGTATCTATTTTATAGTATTCACATATTTCTGAAACACTTTGTCCACTTAAATTCATAAATGTTTGGGGTTTAACAAGCATAACCTTCTTGCCATCAATTATTCCTTCTCCAATTAATGCTTTATGCTTTATCTTCTTTAGCTCAATATTATTTCTATATGCTAAATAATCTACTACTTCAAATCCAACATTATGCCTAGTACCAGCATATTTTTTACCTGGATTTCCTAATCCAACTACTACATACATTGTTCTCACCTCCAAGAAAAGCTATTCCCCTAGCTGATACACATATTGAAACCCATAATAGTGATTCTTCACATTTTACTTAAATTTAAAACGTGCAAGGACCAAAACTATGATTATTATACCATAAAACAATTACATTATAATCGTTAAAATTAAGGGAGGTGTCTCAGAATGAATCTCTTCGTTGTTTGAGATTCATTCTGAAACACCCCCGGGTTCAAATTAAAGGGATTTTCTTTATTATTAATTTTCCTAGTCACATATCTCTACTGATTTAATCAAATAATTTACTTACAGACTCATTTCCATAGATTCTTCTAATAGCTTCTGCAAATATTGGAGCTACTGATAGCATTTTCATATTTGGAAGTCTTTTCTCATCTGGAAGTAATATCGTATCTAATACTACTATTTCCTTAATATCAGAATCCTCTAATCTTTCTATGGCAGGTCCAGATAAAACTGGGTGTGTGCAACATGCATATACTTCCTTTGCTCCAAATTTCTTTAATGCTTTTACTCCTTGGGTTATTGTTCCAGCAGTATCTATCATATCATCTATAAGTATGACATTTTTACCATCCACTTCACCTATGATATTCATGACCTCGGCAACATTAGCCTTTGGTCTTCTTTTATCAATAATTGCCAAGGATGCATCAATAATATCAGCAAACTTTCTTGCCCTTGTTACACTTCCAAGGTCTGGCGATACAACCACTACATCCTGTAAATGTAGTTCTTTAAAATATTTTGCAAGTATTGGCACACCAACTAAATGGTCAACGGGAATATCGAAGTATCCTTGTATCTGGGAAGCATGTAGATCCATTGATACAACTCTATCAGCCCCAGCTGTAGTCAGTAAATTTGCTACTAGCTTAGCTGAAATTGGATCCCTTGCCTTGGCCTTTCTATCCTGTCTAGCATACCCATAATATGGAATAACAGCATTTATTCTTGCAGCAGATGCTCTTTTTAATGCATCAATTAATATTAATAGTTCCATTAAATACCTATTTACTAGGGGAGCGCTAGTTGATTGAATAACATATACGTCTGCACCCCTTACTGACTCATCTATGTTTACTGCTATTTCTCCATCACTAAATGAGCTAACTGAAGCAACTCCAAGGGGCATACCAAGTTCTTCACAAATTTTCAGTGCTAACTCTTTATTAGAGTTTCCCGCAAAAATTTTAATCTTTCTTTTTTCTAAATTCATAACCTTTCCTCCTATGTTTATTATTAAAACTATTTTTTTACTAAACCTTTTCTTCTAACCCATCCTTCTATATTGCTTTGTTTAATTCTTGAAACTGCTAAGGATTGTTCTGGAACCTGTTTAGTAATCGTAGAACCTGCTGCAACATAAGCATCTTTCTTAACCCTTATTGGTGCAACAAGATTAACATTACAGCCAATAAAGGCGTTATCCTCAACTATGGTTTTATTCTTATTTTTCCCATCATAGTTTACAAATACAACACCACATCCAATATTTACATTTTTGCCAACTTCACCATCACCAATATATGATAAGTGAGAAGCTTTAGAGTTATCTCCTATTGTTGAATTTTTAACCTCAACAAAATCCCCAATTTTAACATTTTTACCTAGGTGACTATTTGGTCTTAGGTATGCATATGGCCCAACCTTTGTATTGGAATCAACAAAGCTTTGTAAGATAGTAGAATCTATAATTTCAATATTATCCTTTATTATAGAATCTTCTATACGAGTATTTGGTCCTATTTTACAGTCTTCACCTATTTCCACATCTCCCATTATAAAGCTTCCTGGATACAATATGGTATCTCTTCCAATTCTAACATTTTTACCCACATAGGTATTGTTAGGGTCTATTATTGTAACCCCTTCATCCATCAAGCTGCCTAATATCCTATCCCTCATTAATTTCTCTGCCTCAGCAAGCTGTCTTCGAGAATTAACCCCCATGATTTCAGTGCTATCTTCTATTTTAAAAGCTCCAACCTTCTTATCCTCATCCTTTAAAATCCCAATAATATCAGTTAAATAATACTCACCTTGACTATTTTTGTTATCAAGTTTAGCTAAAGATCTTTTTAATTCCTTTGCTTTAAAACAATAAATTCCTGAGTTGACTTCTTTTATTAGTTTTTCCTTGGCATTGGTATCCCGTTCTTCAACTATAGCCACAACCCCACCTGAATCATTTCTTATAATTCTTCCATACCCTGTGGGTTCATGGATTTCTGTAGTCAACACCGAAGCAGAAAGATCATTAGTTGTATGGAATTTGATAAACTCATTTATGGACTCTTGTTTTATTAATGGTGTATCTCCATAAAGTACTATTACATTGCCTTCCTCTGGTATTTCCCCATCGGCCTGCATAACTGCATGACCAGTTCCCAGTCTTTGACTTTGAATTACAAACTGGGCATTCCTATGGCTAATAGACTTTTTAACTTCATCTGCTCCATGTCCTATAACAACAACTTTTTTACTACAGTCTACTCCTTCTACTACATCTAGAACATGCTCAATCATAGAAACTCCTGCCACTTCGTGCAGTACCTTAGGCAGCTTTGATTTCATCCGCGTACCCGCTCCAGCAGCTAAAACAATCGACATTAACATATTCTTCAACGCACTCCTTATATATTTATTTGAAAATTTTTATTTGAAAATTGTTTATATATCAAAATCATACTTTCCGCGATATATTATATCACTTTATATAAAAAAAAACAAAAGCTATAATCAGCTTTTGCTTTGCTATCCTACACTAACTAATGCCTTTTCGTACTCTGCAAGAATAATTTCTTGCAAACTTGCCCTAGTACTAGAGTTAATCGGATGAGCTATGTCTCTGTAATCTCCTTCTGCGACCTTTCTACTTGGCATTGCGATAAATAAGCCATTTTGTCCTTCGATTATTTTTATATCATGGACAACGAAAGAATCATCAAAAGTTACGGATACTATGGCCTTCATTTTCCCCTCGTCATTCATCTTTCGAATTCTTACATCTGTAATATTCATTTTATCCCACCTTTCACGTCAATCATTAATAACTTCTATTCTCCATAAAATGATAAACTCCTCTTTATCTATGACAAAATTTTAAGAAAATTTTATTTTTTGCAAGATATTCCTAAATTTTATTCGAATAAATTTCTATTTGGGTAAAGATTTATTTCGTCACTATTGCCCACCTTATCAAGTATCATCAAAGGAAGATATTCATCGACTAGCTTTTCCTCTGGTTTTTTTGTAGACATCATTACCCCGATCCCAATAACCTTTGCATCAAATTCCTTCATAAGATCTAATAACCCCTTAGCTGTTCCTCCACCCTTCATAAAGTCATCTATAATAAGTACATTAGATCCATTTTTTATTGCCCTCTTAGATACATACATTGTTCGAATTTTTCCTGTAGAGCCTGATACATAATTCATACTTACGGTAGCACCTTCAGTTATCTTATTATTATTTCTTACTATGACCAACGGGATATTTAAATAATTTGCAGTCATTAATGCTATTGGAATACCCTTAGTTTCCACTGTTATCACATAATCAATATTCTCGTCCATAAATTTTGTTGCAAAAATTTTCCCCATTTTTCTAACATAAATTGGATTATAGATGATATCCGACATATATAGGAAACTTCCTGGTATTATTCTGCTGTTGTCCGTTAAAACCTCACATATTTCATGTAAAACCTCTTTAGTACTTTCCAAATTCATATAGGGTACATATTTTACCCCTCCAGAAGCCCCAGCAATTGTTTCAACTCTACCTAATTGTAAGTCCTCCATAAGCTTTTTTACAATGACTAAATCCTCACTTATTGTAGACTTTGCGGCATCAAATAAATTTGTAAAATAATTAAGTGTATATATTTTGTTGGGATTGTCGCATAAAATTTTAATTAATGCCCCTACCCTTTCATTTCTTTTAAGCTTACTCACTCTTTCCTCTCCTATTCGAATGTTTTTTTTATTATATATAATTTTATTCGTTTTTTAAAATTTATTCAATAGATGAATTGTAATAATTGCATTTTTTCAATAGTTTCCTCTATTAATAAAATTGTGGTATAATTTCAATTATGCAAATAGGCTATTTTTTTATATTTTAAAAATTATAGTAAAATAAATTGATGGCTATAATACATATAATAGTAATATGTTAATAAATGTAATTTTATATGGATTTTATTTCTAAAAGTGTAATGAGCCAATACATAGGGACTCAATGTCCTAAAGGTTTTATTCACAATTATATTATATCAAGGAGAGTGTACAATGTTAGATTTTTTGAATAAGAAAAATGTGAATAGTATTCACCTAGTAGGAATTGGTGGGATTGGGATGAGTGCATTAGCAGAAATACTTTTAGATAAGGGATTTAGGATTTCTGGCTCGGATATAAAGTCTTCTCATATAACCCGAAAACTAGAGAACAAAGGTATAAAAATCTATATTGGCCATGATGAAAACAATGTTCTAAATGCTAATATTATTGTATATACTTCTGCGGTAAAGCCCGACAATCCGGAAATAGTAAAAGCTAAGGCCCTTGATATTCCTACTATAGATAGAGCAGAAATGCTTGGTAAGCTTATGATTTCATACGACACGAGCATTGCCGTATCGGGAACCCATGGTAAAACCACAACAACTTCAATGATATCCTTAATATTTGAACACGCTGAGCTAAATCCAACTATATTAGTGGGGGGAGAACTATCGGAAATAGGAGGGAATGTTAAGATAGGTAGTAATGAAATCTTAATTACAGAAGCCTGTGAATATAAAGATAATTTTCTTAAATTCAATCCTAATGTGGGAATAGTACTTAATGTAGATGAAGATCATCTAGATTATTTCAATGATCTTGACCATATTCTTTCAACCTTTTCAAAGTTTGTTAAGCTCATCCCTAAGAAGGGGCATCTCATATTAAATAATGACGATTATGATGTTAAAAAGCTTATTCCCCATGCAAAATGTAATATCATCACTTGTGGAATTAATTTAGCTAGCGATTTTCAAGCAACAAATATAACCTTCAGTGAAGGGGGATATCCATCCTTTAATGTAATGCATAATGGCAAAAACTTAGAACGCTTTACATTAAATATTCCCGGTAAACATAATATCTATAATGCCCTTGCTTCTATAGCTACCGCTTATACCTTAAATGTTCCTTTAATAAAAATCAAAGAAAAACTAAGTCAGTTTAAGGGAACCCATAGACGTTTTGATATATTAGGTAAATGGAATGAAGTTAGAGTAATTGATGATTATGCCCATCATCCAACTGAAATAAAGGCGACCTTAGATGCCACTAAAAAATTTCCCCACAATAAAATATGGTGTGTATTTCAACCCCATACCTATAGTAGAACTAAAGCCTTGCTTTTAGATTTTGCCAAGGCATTTAATGATGCTGATAAAATTATTATTACAGATATATATGCTGCGAGGGAAGAAGATACCGGCGAAATTCATTCAAAAACTTTAGTTGATCTTATTAGAAAGGAAGACCTTGATGTAACTTACATTAGTTCCCTTAATGAGGTAGTAGAGTATTTAAAGGAACATACGGTTTCTGAAGATATTGTATTGACTATGGGTGCTGGAAATGTCTATGAGGTCGGAAAAATGCTAATTGAAGAAAATGCCAATTCATAGGGGTATCTCCATACCTTGGACTTCATTTATTTTAAAACCCTAGGGTATGGAATAAAAAACTACATTTTAAGATGGCTACATTGAAAAATTCTTTACATATTAATATATGTAAAGAATTTTTCAATACAAAATATCACCCATAGACCTATGTTTCTATTTTATACCCCCATAGCATTCTAAAACCGGTACAACAAACATAAATCCAATACCCATTGTATTTTCTGTTCCTAATTTCAACTCTTCTTTTATGGCATCTATTGCTTTTCTTAGCTTGTCTTCATCTTTAATAACACTTACTATGGTTTTGTTATATGGTTTATTTCCATCTAAAAGCTTTCTAATACCTGCGAAGATAGGGACATCTACCTTATTCTGAAGAAGCACTCTACCCATTCCCACACTATCAAGGGTTGTTGCCCCACAGCCAATATCATAAAAGATTTTATGAATATCTTCTACCTTATCAACATCATTCAATATTAAAAATAGCGCATACATATTTTCACCTCCCTATTTACTATAAGTTAGTCTCTTTAGCTTTAATTATTGCATATTTTGTTGCAACTGGTCCAATTATTTCTGTAATAATTGTTGTTGCCAATAATATTGTGATAACTATATTTCCTAGTTTAGTACCTGCAAATTCTCTATTCACTACAATTGCAAGCCCTACAGCTACTCCAACCTGAGATAACAGTCCTAAACCAATATATCTCCTAACGGTATCCGATGCCTTTGATATTACTCCTCCTAGGGAAGCTCCAGCAATTTTCCCTGTGATTCTAAGTATAAGGTATGCTATACCTATCAATCCAATCTTTGGAATTAAGCTTATATCGAGTCTTGCCCCTGCTAAAATAAAAAATACAGTTATAATCGGTGGAGAAAATCTTTCTATACTAGAAAAAGCCCTTTTATGGTTTGAGGATATATTAGCAACCATTATGCCTAATGACATAGAAGTAAGCAAAGGCGACAATGTAAGCATGGTTGCAATTCCATCCGTAAGTATAATAATGCCGATGATAAATGAAATCATTTCCATTTCCTTAGTTGAGATTTTAATTAAGTATGCTAAGAGTATTCCTATTATTCCTCCAACTATAATGGATAAAATAATTTCTTGAACAGGATAAACTACCACCTTATATAGGGTTATAACTTCATGTTTGATGAATACCTTTGCTATAGATGAAGCAATGGCATATATCATAAGGCAAATGGCATCATCTACAGCCACTACCCCAAGCAAAGTGCTTGTTAAGGGCCCATTTGCATTATACTCCCTTAAAACCATTACTGTTGCAGCCGGAGCAGTTGCAGATGAAACCGCCCCTAATATCAAAGCAATTGCCATATCCTTAGTTATTAGGAATGTTATCCCCGTAACTAATATAAAGGCTCCTAATGCCTCACATATGGCTATAATAAATATAGATTTCCCTAACTTTTTAATAACGGATAATTCCAATTCACTACCTATATTAAAGGCAATTATACCTAATGCAAAATCACTAATAAATGACAAGTCTTCTATAAACCCACTACTTATAATATCAAATCCCGATTTCCCTAACAGTAACCCTGCAATAATGTATCCAGCAACAGCTGGAATTTTTAATTTGTTTAAAAATTTTCCAAATAAAACACCTACAATTAGTGCTATTCCTAATACAATAAATGGATTCATTTCACACACCTCTTCATAATTATGAATTTAATAGTATAGGGATTTAAGTAGAGAATTTAATTTATACTATATAAATCCTATATATTTTGTTGTGTTTCAAAATTGAATATAAAATACAACAAAATATATTCTACGCCTATCGGTGGGAAAAGTAAATCACATATACAAGGGAAATCGTTAACTATTTTTACAAATCAGCTAATTTTTTTTGTGCTTCTTCTAAATAAATTTTTTCTAAAATTTTTATGAAACTTACTAACTCTTTTTTATTTAATTTATATATATACCTCTTATTTTCTTCAGACTCAATTAAGCCTATTGTCATATACCCGGTTTCACTATAAAATTTAAGCTTTATATCATGATTAATATATATTTCATAATTATTTTCATTAAGTCCTATGCCTTCTCTTATGAACTCTTCATCCTCAACCTTTTTTTTATAAAGTGACTTTATACTTGCTATAACTACTTTTCTATTTTTACCTTCCTCCAGATCAATGCCTGTCGTCGATTGAGCGTCATTTACTATACTCATCTTTTTAACATCATTAAAGACATCATTAGCTCCAAACTCTGTTTGCCCATAATTTCCAATCTTTTTTGGAACTAACTCAATATCCTTTTTTTCTAAATTTTCTTTAATGATAACCTTATCATTGCTTTTTCTAATAACGATTCTATATGTTATAGCAGCACTAATTGTAGATAGAATTATAAGACATACAATGAATGTAAAAACATTTTTTTTATCAAACATCCCTTTATTATCCTTTCCTACTCTAAATCCTCTTGACTTATTGGCTTAGCAAATTACACAATCACCATCTATAAAACCCTATGCCCCATCTATCTGCTCTATTACAATTACAATAAAAAAAAGCGGCTTTATATCAGCCGCTTCAAAACATCGTTTACAATAATTCCCCTTAAGACCTAGGAGTCTTGGATACCGCCTAATATTTTATTGTTCTCCAGAACCATTCTTATATATTTGTATCATTAGATTTTTAGTTTCCGTTGAATCATATATATAGTATGATATTCCCTTAGGCTTACCAGGAAGAGTATATGTCTCAATATCATTTTCAGAAATTCCTACCGCCTTTGTAGCATAGTATACTATTTGATCTAGTTCCATATCGGTTTTTACAAATTTAAATACAGTACGAGCAACTGCAGGTAGTTTTTTAAGGTTTAATGCACTTTTAGCCGCAGATTTTACAAACTGCTTTTGACGCTTTATTCTACCTATATCCCCGTCAGAATGAGTACCATCATTATTTTTTCTATACCGTAAAAACTTTATAGCGTCCTTACCCTTCAACACCCTAGTACCCTTCTTAAAATGAATATGAAGAGGTGGCTTAGAATAGGGGTCATCATAGTCCATATTAAAGGGAATATTAACCTTTACTCCCCCAAGGGAATCAACTATATTCTCTACTCCTTTATAGGACATTGTCACATAATGATGAATAGGAACCTTTAGAATATTGGCAACAGCCTTCATAACACCTTCTGGCCCACCGCCATTGTCTCTTTTAAATCCATATACCGCATTGATTTTCTTTTGATCTGCTCTAGTATAGCCAGCTGTTTCATGATAAGTATCCCTCGGTATAGAGATCAAATCCACCTTTTTACTTTCAGGATCAAAGCTAGCTAAAATCATCGTATCGGTTCTAGTTCCTTCTAATCCCATAAGTAAAACATTTATTCTGCTACTTTTTTCTGTAAGTTTTTGGAGTTCTGTTTTCTCTATTTTTTTTGGTTTCTCAGGAGCTTCATTAGCACTTTGTTCAGGAATGGGATCTGGATCAGGCTTAATAGCATTACTTGGACCATCATTTGGCATCTTTAATATTGCCAGTACAACCCCTCCAAACAAAAGAGTGAAACAGACAAAAGCTATTGCAAATATTTTTATAAATGATTTCATAAACTCACCTTCCAATATATAAGTCACTACTAATAGTATTATATAAAATATATGTATTTACATATTAATAGAAATTCAAGGGCATTAAGCTCTTTTATTTAATACCGCAAAGTTCATAATTCCCCCAATCAAATCATAACATACTACAACCCTAACCAAGAATATTTTAGAGCAATATACCAAGTATTATTTTATCATATAATACAGGTACTTTAATAATTAATTTTTTATTACAAAGTTAAAAATGGGATGTCCCAAGAAAATAGTGCCCTTAGTTCATCCCTCCAATTCTCCTAATGCATCATTGCTTCTAGGGCAAAACCAACCACTAGCATTACTATACCCATCAACGCTGGAGCAATCCCTTCTCCTCCACGTGTTGGATCCTCAAAACCTTCTTTTTTATTCCTAGCAAAATATCCTTTTCTTATTTTAGGTGTGCCAATCAATAAACCCGATGAGATAACACTGGCTATTAATCCAGCCCCAAGCACGAAAATATAAGCCCCCTTGAGAAAATGCCATCCCTTAAATAATGAGAACCCACCCCCAATCACAGTGAAAACAGCAGAATAAATTAGACCTTTCAATAGATATTTAAATATTGCTCTTATCACAATAATCATTCCTTTCTCCAATAAGTCATATTCCCTACCTTCACTTACTATACTTAATAAGTATTTATATAGAGATTTCAGTCGAAACTTGTAGCTCCCTATATTATATCAAAAAAGAAAGGGGACTGTCATATATAACAGTCCCCTTTCAATATATATCCATATGGGGGTATGAATATCAAATTAATATTGCCCAAAAGAATCTACTTTTGAGCAGGCTATTATCTAATAGCCATAGGTTCTGATTACTGGTATAATTGCCTAATATTTATATATTATAAATTAAATTCCTTTGCCACAGCAATTACCGCCTTTTCTTTGTCATGTGTATTGATTGTATAGGATATCCTAATTTCAGAGGTTGTTACTTGCTTGAATTCTATTTCTTCTTCAGCAAATATCTTAAACATCTTAGAAGCAACCCCAGATTGACTTTTCATTCCTATTCCAACAACAGACAGCTTAGTTATATCCTTTTCAACATCAATTTCAATTTCTTGAAGTTTACTTTTTATATCTGACATTAACTTATCAATTGAAAATTTATCTTCTTTAGGAGCAGTAAATGAAATATTTACTCGCCCACGTGATGGTGCCGTTTGACTGATCATATCAACATTTATATCATTAGAAGCCAGTTTTTCAAATATCATAGATATATTTCCTACCGCATAGGGAACATGATTGATAGTTATCATCATATCATCGTCACTAACAGATAATCCAGTAATGACTTTACTTTCCATAGACTCATCAAACTCCTTTATATAAGTTCCTGGCCAATCTTCAGTACTTAAAGCCACATATATGGGAACATTAAATCTTTGTGCAATTTCTATTGACCTGGTCTCCATTACTCCTGCACCTAAGCTTGCCATTTCTACCATTTCTTCATAACATATATAGTCTAACTTTTTAGCAACCTTATAAAGTCTAGGATCAACTGTATAAATTCCATCTACATCCGTATATATCTCACAAACCGAACCTAGCTTAGCAGCTAAAGCTACAGCTGTTGTATCTGAACCGCCTCTACCTAAGGTGGTTATATTACCGTCTCCATCTACTCCTTGAAAACCTGCTACAACCACGATTTTTCCTTCACTAATGTGCTTCTTCACATTTTCAATCTCTATATCTGTTATCCTCGCCTTGGTATGAAAGCCCTTGGTAAGTATACCAGCCTGGGGTCCCGTAAGAGATATGGAATCGTATCCCAGTTCCTTTAAAGCTATTGATAACAATGCTATTGATACCTGTTCTCCACTTGACATAAGCATATCTAGCTCTCTTCTATCGGGAGTCAATGATATTTCATCGGCCATTCCTAGAAGTATATCCGTTGTTTTACCCATTGCTGAAACAACAACTACAACAGCATCCCCTTTGGCTCTACTCTTAGCCACCCTCTGGGCCACATTCTTTATTTTGTCTATCGTACCTACGGAAGTCCCTCCATATTTTTGAACTACTATCGCCATGTTCTCACCTGCCTGTACCTTATTAAGATCATATCTTTTTAATATTAATATTTTGCCCTAATAAATAAAAAAACAGCCAAGAGCAAAAGGCAACCATGACTGAAACTATCATATAAAGACCTCTCACCCCGTGTAAATTAGCACTCCTTAGGAAGATCGGGCAATCAACCGTAGACAGTACTATACCTATTTAGTATAGTCCCAATATATTATTTTAGGGAAAATAATATATTTCGGCAGTTATACCTTTCCTATTGGCCTTAAGCTTCCCTATAACTAAGCTATAGTACTTATCATAACTGCATCCTCTTAATTTACACTTAAAGGATTATTTATTCATTTCCTTGAATTTTATCACAATTGTTACATTTTGTCAATATTTAGAATTCCTTAAATCATTATAATTATTTCAATATCTGAGCAAATTACATAATTACAATCCTCAAAAACTCACTACTACATATGATCTTAAATGCCCTAGAGCCATACCCCATCTATTATGCAATTGTGATAAGTAAAAGTTATACAATTCCCTCAATTAATGATATAATCTTTAAAAAACTGAGGAAATTGCATAGCTCTTACTTGGCTAAACCTAATATGCGAATATCATCCTTGATTTAATTGCTTAAGATATAAGCATATTTGATGGTATGGCTTTGAAGAATTTTAGACTACATATGGCAGATAGTTTTTGCAGAAGGTAATTATGCAATTTG
>JAOASB010000049.1 GCA_025210375.1 Maledivibacter sp.
TACTTGGCTAAGCCTGATATGCGAATATCATCCTATATTTAATTGCTTAAGATATAAGCATATTTGATGGTATAGTTCTTAAGGTTTTTTAACTATATATAGTAGATAGTTTTTGCAGAAGGTAATTATGCAATTTGCTCAGTTAAATTCTTTTCACATTAATATGGTTTATACATATTATAGTATTGAACGTGAAATGTATAAATAATTAAAATATATTAAGAGGTGATTTATTAATGGAAAAGTGCTGTGGCTATAATAATGATCATGGTGAAATGATGCCTATGGAAGACATGGGTCAGATGATGGCAATGCAGCCGATGCAACCAATGATGCCAATGCAATCAATGCATGCAATGGCTTCAATGTGTGCAATGGCATCTATGAGTGCTATGGCTTGTATGAATGCAATGGTTTGTATGCAACCAATGGGAGCAATGCAGCCAATGAATGAAATGTATCCAATGGAGGCTATGCAACCAATGAATGAGATGGGAGCTATGGACCCTGCGCAGCAGATGAATGAAATGTACCCAATGGGTATGCCGCCGATGGGGATGCAACAAATGCAACCGATGCAACCAATGCAACCAATGGGAGCTATGTATCCAATGTGCCCAATGAGATAATTAAAAATGCTAAGAAGATACAATAAAAAGGTTTCTATTTCCGGGGATATAGAAACCTCTTTATTGTTATTTATGGACTTGAATTTTTGAATGTACCTCAAAACTTAGGGCTGCAAATGGTATACTGCACATTTGGATTAAAGTCCAAGTAGGTCTTTTAGATTTTCTTGTTCTATGGAGCTTAAAGCATCCCTCTCCTTCAATGATTTATAAATTCTATTTGTAACAGGATTCATGCAATGGCATTTAAACTGGTGCTGGTTACAATTCCAGCATTTTAGATTATCATATCTATTAAATATAAGCTCCTTATCACCAAGGTCTCGAAGTACTCCCTTAATGATATTTAATGGATAAAATTGCTTTAGAGAAGCAATTCCTTCACCTTTATCTAACCCATCAATGAGAGTTCCAATGTAATCTCTAATGCATCTATAAAAGGTTAGCTCAAATTTATTGCTATTAGATCTAAATTTCAGATGATTTATAAAACTGTCAAAAACCTCATATGCCTTATTAAAATTTCCCCGATGATAATGCAAAGAACCAAGGAATAGATCAATCTTAGTGTAATACCAAGGCAATATATTTTTTGTATTAATATTTAAGAATTGTGCTATTGATGCGTCCCTACTATAATTTTGATCTTGAAAATAGTCAAATATTTCATTTATAGATTCTTCCGATAAGTATTCTAGGTTCCGGATGTATCCTTTTATCCTGTTATAGTCACAATATTTTTCTATGGCTTTAATATTATCGATTTCTTCTATTTCGCTTAATCCAGGAATGATGATGTGGAAGCTTGGGAAGCCAAGATAGGATACATTACGAAGAAAGATATCATAGCCCCTATTTTCTACAAAATTAATTAAATAGTACAACATTTCTTTATTACTCAATTCATTAACATCTTCAAATTCTTTAAATTCATAACTGAAATTATGGCTAAAAAGCTGGGATGGATAGATCCCTGAGCCATTTACAAGTATATTTAATAGATTATCCTGTTCATCAGCTATATTTGGTTTATAGGAAAAATCCCTTAAGCCCATCATATTTTTGATATTTTGACCTTGTAAAAGCTCCGTCAATGTTCTTTCAACCGCTATCTCAAATATAGGGTGGGATCCAAATTTAATAAAGTATGACTGAGTATCTTTATTTATAAAAATTACTCCTACAACAGGATAACCCTGATTTAAGGAACAATCCTTTATAACTACATCGTAATTGCCCCCCAGTTTTATTCTATCTATCATTTCCACTATCCCAGGATATTTATTTATATACTCAATTGGTATGGTGGGTGGAGTAATTTTTTTAAGTATAATTTCCTTATTTACATGTCGTTCCAAGATTTCAGATATTCCTTGTACTATTGCTTCATGGTACGTATTACCGGCACACATACCATTTGACATATACATTTTGGATGCCATTTTAATGGGTATATAAGAAAGTTTATCATTTCTAATATTTACATAGGGTATAGCCACAAAATCACAGGGCGTCTTCTCATAGGATATTCCAATCCATTTATTTAGGAGGTATTTTTTATCAACCTTTGATTCCATAAGATTAAATTGGGTTTGTATCCAGTCCTCATCACTATTTAAAATATCATCAATACTGAAACACTTTTCATCATGGGCATAAAAAAATCCCATATACTCGAGGTTTTCTACACTAAGGTCAATCGAAAGTTTAAAGTGAGCTTGGTTCTGTATCCTCTCTATCAGTTCTGCATAGGCACTGGCTAAAGCAAATTCAGTGCTAGTCCCCTTACCATTTGATTTAATATTGGTGTTTTCAATGGCAAGATTTACTGAGTAAAATCCTTCAGCAGAGTTTTGCCAACCTGCTTCGATTATTAAAATTCCTAGATCAGCAAATATATTTCGTATTCTATTAATGGTGTTCAATGGAAACTCATCCTTGTATTTTCTATCACATAATGAACTCATAATTACCTCCTACAAAAGAACTACTTATTAAATTCTGAGTCTAATGAATCTTGTATAGATTTATAAACTTTAAACATCATATCGTTGAATACCTTTGCCGAATTCAGAAGGTCATGTACCTCAGAGTATTTAGACAGATTTTTAAAGCTTTTATTTATTTCTAATGCAAGGGATCTTCCTTCTCTACTTTGCATATCCATTTTATAAAGTTCCATTTGTTTTTTTTCGAACTCTTTCATTTCATCCTTTAAATTCTTGTATTTATCTAGGTTTGTTTTAGCTTTATTAAACTCAGCAAACTCAGTGGTTTGTTTAATAGCATGAACAAGATCTCTAATTCTACTTTCTAATAACATATAAACAACCCCTTAATTCAAAAAATACTATAGTTCTTAACATTATATTCCCTATGGCTTGTATGTATTACAGATGAACTACAAAGTGAAAATTACATATAGGAATTCAAGGGAAACCTTTAATTTATACAGAACTTTCCATAGAAAATTAAAGTTAGCAAATAAATTTCATTAGTGATATAATTTGGATATAAATGGTATGAAAATAATAATATATATACACTGAATTTAGGGGATGATTTCATGAAATATTTGATTAAAGCTTCAGAAATTTACTCAGAAGATTTGATAATTAGTGATGGGAGTTTAGTAGTTAGTGATGGCAGGATTGCAGAAATAGGTTCACAGATTGATTATAAGGATATAGACATTATGGACTTAAGTGAATATAAAATAATTCCTGGACTGATAGACATGCATATTCATGGGGCAAAGGGATATGATACCATGGATTCGAGCTACGAAGCGATAAATGAGATATCTAAATATCTTGCACAAAATGGAGTAACCGGGTTTTTACCAACAACGGTTACTGCCGATTGGGAAAGAATAAGGGCAGCCGTTAAAAATGTTCATGATACCATGGAAAAGGGAGTCGGTGGGGCTTCAATTATTGGTTCATATATTGAGGGCCCATTTATAACAGAGAAAAATAAAGGAGCCCATCCCTCCCAGTTTATTAGAAAAATAGACAGTGAAGAAATAGACGGCTTAATAGATGATGGAAAGGGAAGCATTAGGGTTATTACAATTGCACCGGAAAAGGAAGATGCTTTAGAATTGATTAAGGACTTAAATTCTAGGGGAATAAAGATTTCCATAGGTCATACAGATGCTACCTTTAATGAAACCAAATGTGCCATAGAAAATGGAGCTAATATTGCTGTACATACATTTAATGGCATGAGGGGACTTCATCATAGAGAACCTGGCGTTTTGGGGGCAGTTTTAAGCATTGAAGATATATATGCTGAACTTATAGCGGATTTTGTTCATGTACACCCCGAAGCAATAAAGATATTAGTAAAATGTAAGGGAGCAGAGAATATTTCTTTGATTAGTGATTGTATGAGGGCTGGAGGATTAGCCGATGGAGAATATAAATTGGGAGAATTAGAGGTGGTTGTAAAGGATTCTGTTCCACGACTTCCTAGTGGAGCCCTTGCTGGAAGTACATTCAAGATAATTAATGGTATCAAAAATATGGTTAATACAGTAGGCGTAGCTCCTTTAGATGCCGTCCATATGGCTTCATTTGTTCCCGCTAAAATGTTAGGTATAGATAAGGAATATGGAAGCATAAAGGAAGGAAAAAGGGCTAATCTAACGGTTATTGACGATAGCTATAATGTAATTATGACAATAGTGGATGGAAAGATTGTTTATAGATTGAATAATTAAATGTAAAATTATAATTGGAAATATAAAAAAATCGAAGGCTTTGGCCTTCGATTTTTTTATATTATAAGCATTGATATATAAACAATTGAATAAAAATAGACTATATAGGAATTCAAGTCAAAACCTCAATATTTAAAGGGATGAATTTTAAGGAGGCAAATATATGTTAAAGGATTTAATAACATATGAAAATATTGAAGTAGATGTTGAAGCAGTAGATTGGGAGGATGCCGTATATAGGGGGGCAAAAATACTTTTAGATAAGGAGTACATAACCCCAAAATATATTGATGAAATCACTAATAAAGTAAAGGAAATTGGACCATATATTGTGATAGCACCGGGAATAGCATTATCACATGCTAGACCAGAGGATGGAGTTAAAAAACTATCTATGAGCATCATGACACTGAAAAATCCAATTGAGTTTGGTAATGAAGATAATGACCCCGTTAAACTACTAATAACCCTTGGGGCAGTAGATAATGAAACACATTTAAAAGCACTATATGAGCTTATGAAGCTCTTAAATAATTCTGAGGACGTAAAAAAAATATTTAAGGCAAAGGATAAGCAAGAAATACTAAAGGTTTTATCTAAATATTCAAAATAGAAGGGAGGTGTTGTAAATGAAAATATTAGTTGTATGTGGAAGCGGATTAGGCAGTAGTTTTATCCTGGAAATGAGTATAAAGACGATTATTAAAGATTTAGGTGTAGATGCCCATGTGACCCATACAGATTTAGGATCGGCAAAGGGAGAGGGAGCAGATATTTATGTTGGTACAAAGGATATAACCCACCAATTAGAAGGAATAGGGGGAGAAGTGATTTCCCTAAAAAATATCATAGATAAAGTGGATATGAAAAAGCAGCTAGAGAAGACCTTTAAGAAATTGGGGGTTTTGTAGAAGAAACAAACCAAATAGGAATTGGGAAGTTACCATTATATGTTAGGGAGTATAAAGATATGGAGTTGAAAAGGGGGGAATTATATGTCATTTTTTAAATTTTTAATGTATGATGTTTTAAGTGTACCAGCAGTTTTAGTTGGCTTAGTAGCATTAATTGGGTTATTGGCTCAAAAAAAATCATCAACGGATTGTATTAAAGGCACATTAAAGACTATAATGGGCTTTATCATTCTTGGGGCTGGAGCAGGTGTAGTAGTAGGATCATTAAATCACTTTTCTGAAATATTCCAACATGGGTTCGGGATAACAGGTATAGTACCAAATAATGAAGCCGTTGTGTCCATTGCACAGAAAGCCTTTGGTAAAGAAATGGCATTGATTATGTTCTTTGGTATGATTGTAAATATTGTTATAGCAAGATTTACAAAATGGAAATATATATTTTTAACAGGACATCATACTTTATATATGGGCATCATGATAGCAGCAATATTAGCAGCAGGAGGTATGTCAGGTATAAGCCTGGTAACGCTGGGGTCAGTAATTCTAGGGATTATGATGGTGTTTTTTCCAGCAATTGCACAACAATTTATGAAGGAGATAACTGGTACAGATGAAGTAGCATTTGGTCATTTTGGCACAACTGGATATGTTTTAGCGGGTTATATTGGAAAGTGGTTTGGTAATAAGGAGAAATCAACGGAAGATATGGAATTGCCTAAGGGACTTTCTTTTTTAAGGGATACACCGGTAGCTATTGCATTTACAATGGGTATTATTTATTTGATTTCAGCCTTTGCCGCCGGTAAAGAGTTTACTGAAGGAGTTAGTGGAGGACAACATTTTATAGTATTCTCAATAATTCAGGCAATAACCTTTGCAGCAGGTGTATTTGTTATACTACAGGGGGTTAGAATGATTCTTGCTGAAATAGTTCCAGCATTTAAGGGTATTGCAGAGAAGATAGTACCCAATGCAAAACCTGCCTTAGATTGTCCAGTTGTATTTCCCTATGCACCTACAGCTGTATTAATTGGCTTTTTATCAAGCTTTGTGGCCGGAGTTATAGGTATGTTTATATTAATGGCATTAGGATTACCTGTAATAATTCCAGGAGTTGTACCACATTTCTTCTGTGGAGCTACTGCAGGAGTATTTGGTAACGCTGCGGGAGGTAGGAAAGGAGCTATACTTGGAGCATTTGCCCATGGAATATTGATAACCTTCCTTCCCCTTCTATTAATGCCAGTTCTAGGTGATTTAGGATATGCAAATACAACATTTAGCGATGCAGATTTTGGGATTGTAGGAATTCTGTTAGGGAATATATTAAAGATATTTGTTCATTAAATAAAGAATATGAGTGATCCTCTTAGCTGCTTTTGTATAAATTGTACAATAGCAGCTACTATCTTTGGAACCTTTGTCAATATATTCATTTATAGCTTTGTAGTAGAATAAAAGTATAAATTTTAATAAGGGGAGAGGGATAGGATGGCTGGATTAAATTTAAATAAAATAAACAAGGTATATCCTAATGGATTTCATGCTGTAAAGGATTTTAACTTAGAGATAAAAGATAAAGAGTTCATTATATTTGTAGGACCATCAGGCTGTGGAAAATCTACAACTTTAAGAATGGTAGCAGGACTTGAAGAGATATCTTCAGGGGAGTTATATATTGGAGAGAACCTAGTAAATGATGTTGCCCCAAAGGATAGAGATATAGCCATGGTATTTCAGAACTATGCTTTATATCCTCATATGACAGTTTATGATAATATGGCATTTGGATTAAAGATGAGGAAGGTTCCAAAACCGGATATAAAGCAAAGAGTGGAAGAAGCTGCTCAGGTATTAGGTATTGAAGACCTATTAAAAAGAAAACCAAAGCAGTTGTCCGGTGGACAAAGACAAAGGGTAGCTTTAGGAAGGGCTATTGTTAGAGAACCAAAGGTATTCTTGATGGATGAGCCTTTGTCAAATTTGGATGCAAAGCTTAGAGTACAGATGAGGGCCGAGCTTAGTAGAATTCATCAAGATCTTCAAACAACAATCATATATGTGACCCATGACCAAACGGAAGCAATGACAATGGGAACCAGAATAGTTGTTATGAAGGATGGAATAGTACAACAGGTAGCAGATCCTCAAACAATATATAATCAACCATCAAACATGTTTGTTGCAGGATTTATTGGAAGTCCTCAGATGAACTTTATAGATGGAAAGCTTAGCGAAAAAGACGGAGAAGTATATTGTAAATTTGAAAAAAATACAGTTAAGATACCAAAAAATAAGGCTGATATATTACGTAAAGCAAATCAGATAAATAAAGAAGTAGTATTGGGAGTAAGACCAGAAGATATAAAAAATAAATCCGATCATAATGAAAAGGAAGATTTTATAAGCTCTAGGGTTGAAGTCAAGGAGCAGCTAGGATCTGAGACATATTTATATCTGGATATTAATTCTAAAAAGCTTATTGCAAGGGTTAAGCCTACATTCAATCCGGGGATCAATGATTTAGTTAAAATATACTTTGATATGAATAAGATTCATATATTTGACAAAGAAACTGAGAAAACCATATTTTAAGGCACATGAAAAAAATACACGGGTCATATTTGGAAGTGATTTTGATTATTTTCTAGGTACTTTATGGTGGGCGTAAGCACTGTATGTAAGGTATGAGTAAGATGAATAGTTTATTTCTTGAATATGCCTAAATAAAAGAGAAAGGTAGAAAAGTTAGTCCATAATTTTCTACTTTTTCTATATGTTTAGAGTTTACAAGGGGGTACAATATGAAAAATATTACGTTTGATTATTCTAATGCATTTGTGGAAAATAAAAAAATTGAAGATTTAAGAAAGTCGATATCCCATGCCCATAAAATGTTACATAATAAGATGGGTGCAGGTAAGGACTTTTTAGGATGGATGGACTATCCAGTAGGATATGATAAAAATGAATTTAATAGAATAAAAGAAGCAGCTGAAAAAATCAGAAAAAACTCAGATATATTTATAGTAATAGGCATAGGGGGATCATACTTAGGGGCAAGGGCAGCTATAGAAGCATTGTCTCATTCTTTCTATAATATGCTTCCTAAAAGTAAAAAGAATAGACCAGAAATTATTTTTGTAGGTAACAATATAAGCGGAACCTATTTAAGACATCTAATGGATGTGATAGAAGGAAAGGATATAAGTATAAATGTAATATCAAAATCTGGAACGACAACGGAGCCAGCAATTGCCTTCAGAATACTTAAAACATATCTTGAAGAAAAATATGGTAAAGAAAAAGCTAGGGAAAGAATATATGCTACCACCGATAAATGCAAGGGGGCATTAAGAGAATTATCAAATAGAGAAGGCTATGAAACCTTTGTAATTCCTGATGATATTGGAGGAAGGTTTTCCATATTTACACCGGTGGGAATGCTTCCAATAGCCGTCGCTGGATTAGATGTTGATGGTGTTCTTAAGGGTGCCGAGGCAGGAAGAAAGGAATACATGGAAGAAGACCTACATAACAATCCGTGCTATCAGTATGCAGCCATAAGAAATATACTTTATAATGAAGGAAAGATCATCGAGGTTCTAGTGAATTATGAACCTTCTCTTCATTATATATCTGAATGGTGGAAGCAGCTTTATGGAGAAAGTGAAGGAAAGGATGGAAAGGGTATATTTCCTGCAGCAGTAGATTTTTCTACTGATCTTCATTCAATGGGACAATACCTACAGGATGGTAAAAGGCATTTATTTGAAACGGTTCTAAATATAGAAAAACCAAGGGAAGATATGGAGATAATAGAAGATGAGGTCAACTTAGATAACCTAAACTATCTGAGTGGAAAAACCATGGATTTTGTAAATAAAAAAGCCTTTCAAGGAACTTTGCTTGCCCATATGGATGGGGGAGTGCCGAATTTGATAATAAATATACCAAATATGGAGGAATACTACTTTGGAAAACTAATATATTTCTTTGAAAAAGCATGTGGAATAAGTGGCTACTTATTAGATGTAAATCCATTTGATCAACCGGGGGTAGAAAGCTATAAAAAGAATATGTTTGCACTCCTAGGTAAACCAGGGTTTGAAAACTTAAGAGAAGAACTAATGAAAAGGATATAATTTACAATAATCAATAATTTCTATATAATTATCATAAAGAAAGACCAAATCTTAGAACTTAGAACTATAAATGCGTCTACAGACGCATTTCAGGCTGCCTAAAAACCCGAATTTCTTCGTTGTTGCTGAAACCAAGAACCCTTACGTATGTCTATATACGCTACGGCCTCTCGGTTTCAGCACGCCTCGAACTTCGAATTTCTAAACAGCCTGACATCTTGTTGACTTTGTCAACAATCTGAAATGCGTCCACAGACGCATTTATTTTAGGTGGGTGGACTATTTATGGACATAAGAAGAGTAAGGCTCTTATTTTCAAAAATTCAAAATGTGCTAGATGAAGAAATAAGTCTTATGGATGATACTGGGTATATTATAGATAGTACAAATTCCGCAAAAATAGGAGACTATGATACATCATTAAATTTAAATAAAATCGATGATACAATCCTAGAAGTGGAAGATAGACTATATTACTTGATCAATACCCGTTATGGCAAGGACTTAATTATAGCCATGGAAGGCAGCTCAATTGAAAACAAAAGATTATTACAGGTTGTAGGAATCTTTTTAACCGATAATTTAAACAACCTAACGCGGGAAGACTTTATTAAAGGTATTATATTAAAGGAATTTCATAAGGATGAAGTAAAGGATATTTGTAGTAAATTCAATTTGAAATATAATTCAAATGCCCAAGTTATTGCTATAAAACTCTCAGAAGATATTATTCATGATGGAGAAAGCATAATAACAAATATGCATCCAGAAAATATTGTAGTAAAGCTGAATAGTACCACATTAGCTTGTATAAAAATAGTTAATGATGACGGTGAAGGCTTTGAACTTGGACAAAATATATATGACACTATATTTTCTGAGCTTCTATATGAGCCTATCATTGGGGTAGGAACATTGGTAAGGGATTTAAGCTGTTTACATCAATCATATGAAAAGGCCAATCTATATATTAGATTGGGTAAATATTTCATTGAGGATAGGAAAATATATAGTCATAAAGATTTAATTCTACCTATAATTATTGATGATTTAGATACTGAGGTTTTAAAAGAAATATCTAAGCTATCTGGCTGTAATTTAGAAGACATATTGATGGATAATGAGCTTATGCTAACAGCTACTAAGTTTTTAGAAAATAATTTGAATATAAGTGATACCGCAAGAAAGCTATATGTACATAGGAATACATTGATTTATCGGTTAAATAAAATTCACAACATCACGGGCTTAGACTTGAGAAGCTTTAAGGATGCAGTGAATTTTAATATGTTAATAACAGTAATGAAGTATATCCAAAAACATCCTAAATAATAGAGGAAATTTCATAACTCTTACTTGGCAGAATTGTATAATATATATGGTATAGCTCTAAGGTTTAGTTAAGCCATAGGATATGGGAGCCTTGACACTGCGTGACTATAAGACTATAATTCTTATAAATTTAGTGTAATAATAAGGAGGGAATATATGGTTAGAGAAAATAAACTATTAATATTAGTTTTGATATTTACTTTATCAATAGCTTTTTCGTCATGCACCCATCAGCCCGAGGAAAGGATACAACCTTCTAAGCCTTCTGATGGTGAGATTGAATATCCCATTGAAATAGTTGATTCCTACGATAGAACAATTAAAATAGAAACTGAGCCAATGAGAATAATATCTATTGCACCGAGTATAACAGAAACCATCTTTGCTTTGGGCGGAGGAGATAAACTAATAGGCAGAACAGAGTTCTGTAATTATCCAGATGGGGTAAAGGATATAGAGTCTATTGGAAGCCTTCAGGAGCCAAGTATAGAAAAAATTATAGACTTAAAGCCAGACTTGATTATAGCTTCTACACATTTTAAGGAGGAAACCTTGAAAAAGCTCGAAGAGTTAGATGTAAAAGTAGTAGTTTTTTATGGTGAAGAAAGTTTTGATGGTGTTTATGAAGTGATAGAAAAAGTTGGTCAAGCCCTTAACAAAAACAATGAATCATACTCTTTAGTTTCTAATATGAAAGATAGAGTTAGTAATGTTGTGGATAGGGTTAAGGATTTAGAAAAAAAAGAGGTTTACTATGTTGTGGGATTTGGTGAATATGGAGATTATACAGCTGGCAGTGATACCTTTATAGGAAATATGATAGAAATGGCCGGAGGAAAAAATGCTGCAGCCAATATAAAAGGTTGGAAATATAGTCTCGAAAGCCTTGTGGAAAAGGATCCAGACATATTGATTTGTTCAATCTATGATGATACGAAGGAAAAGCTTGTAAGGGCTAATGGATATAAGGAGCTAACGGCGGTTAAGGAAGGGGAGGTTTATGAAATTGATAAAAATCTTCTTGAGCTTCAAGGGCCAAGACTAGTAGATGGTTTGGAGGCTTTGGCTGGCATAGTACATCCTATAAAGTAATTATAGATTGATATTTATGAGGTTTTTTATATTTGTTTTGTGGATAAAATGTAGCCAATACTATATTTTATCCACAAATTATTGGTAAAATTGTTTAAATTCCTTAAATTCTGAAAAAAAGGAGCTGCCATGACTTATATTTTCAAAAAAAATCATTTCAAAATATTATATTTTATGCTTCACATCATATTAATCTTCTTAATAATTTTTGTAAGTACATTGGGTGTGGCAAAGATTCCGCTTAATGAATCTTCTAAGATCATCTTAAGTAACATCCCCTTTATAAAAAATAAAGTTTCATTAGAAGGTATTAGTCCGTCTCACATTGTAATAATAAATAAGATCAGATTTCCAAGAATAATATTATCTGCACTTATTGGAATAGCCTTAGCGGGCTGTGGAGTGGTGTTTCAGGGTATCTTTAAAAATCCTATGGCAGAACCCTATGTTTTAGGGATTTCATCTGGAGCTGCATTTGGGGCTACATTAGCAATAGTTTTTGGATTTGAGGCTGCTGCCTTTGGGATCGGAGCAATATCAATAATGGCTTTTGGTGGGGCGATAATCACAACCTTCATTGTTTATAATATATCCAGAATAGGGAATAAAACCCCAATCATGACTTTACTTCTTGCAGGTATAGCCATGAGTTTTTTTCTTTCTTCTATGATATCTTTACTTATGACATTTAATAGACAAAAGGTTGAAAAAATTGTATTTTGGACCATGGGGAGTCTTTCCTCAGCTAGCTGGAAGCATGTAATAATATCGGCTCCTATTATATTATTGGGGTCATTACTCTTCACATTATTTTCAAGGGATTTAAATGTCATGCTATTAGGTGAGGATTCTGCTAAGGGCTTAGGTGTAGAGGTTGAAAAGCTAAAAAAAGGACTTTTGCTTATTGCATCTATAGTTGCCGCATCGGCGGTATCCGTAAGTGGTATTATTGGATTTGTTGGATTAGTAATACCCCATATAGTTAGATTGATTGTGGGACCAGATCACAGAGTATTAATTCCATTTACTTTAATATCCGGGGCAATATTTATGATTATAGCTGATACCTTGGCCAGAATAATAATGCCTCCTACGGAAATACCCGTAGGAGTTATAACCGCACTTTTTGGAGCCCCCTTCTTTATATATTTGCTTCATAAAAATAAAAAAAATAGTTATATGGGGTGAAGAACTTGGACTATCCAATTAGTTTAAACAATTTAAATTGGGACTTTGGAGATACTCAGATACTAAAAAATATTTCTACAAATATTGATAAAAATAGGTTTACATGTATCATTGGCCCCAATGGTTCAGGTAAATCAACCCTTCTAAAGAACATCCTAAAAATATTAGAGCCCCAAGAGAATTCAGTATTCATTTATAATAAGGATATTTTGGATTATAAATATAAGGACCTATCAAAAAAGATAGCCTCTGTTCCCCAAAATACGATGATTGATTTTGAATTCTCTGTAATGGATATAGTTTTAATGGGGAGATCACCCTATCTAGGAAGATTTGAAGTTGAGGGAGAAGTTGATTTTCAAATAGCTAGAAGGTCTATGGAAATGACTGATACATGGTATTTAAGGGAAAGAAGCATTAACACTTTAAGTGGGGGAGAACGGCAAAGAGTAATAATCGCCAGAGCCCTTGCTCAGCAGTCAAATATCTTAGTACTGGATGAACCCATATCAAATCTTGATATGCAGCATCAAATTAATATACTAAATATCACAAAGGAATTATCTGAAAAACAAAATATTACCATATTAGCTGTGCTTCATGATCTAAATTTGGCTATACAATATAGTCAATACCTAATACTTATGAATAAAGGGGAAATAGTGGATGAAGGCCTGCCAGAAGAAGTTATAACATATGATAACATAAAGCGTGTGTATGATATTGATATCCATATCATGAATAATCCTATAACTGGAAAGCCCCATATAATTCCCATAGCTAAATAGTTTATACATGGGGTAGAGGGTTTTTATAAAAGGTAATCATGCAATTTATCCACTTGATACAATATAGAATTTAACCTTTAGTATCATTTTCGACACTATAATACAAAAAAGTGTATACTTGATAAAAAGAATTTTACGATATATAATTCTCTTAGGATAAAAAAGCAACCTAAAGGATTTATGATATAAAAATATGGAACTCCACTGATTAATTCAATATCATCACCAATAAGTGAAGGAAGAATTTAAAAGGCCACGATTTTTAATCGTGGTTTTCTAGGATATAGGTCAATATGATTATTCTTCAATCAGGGGAATTGTAATAAATTTTTCACATCATAATATATTGGATGAAAATGCAATATATTCTTTCAAGTCAAGGATTTGGGTTAATAAAAACCTACTACATATCTAAAGGAAATTGTTATTGAATTTTACTAACAATCCCTCATCAAGTTCTAATGTACTCATATGCTTTCTAAAAGACACAAAGTATCAAAAATATACTAAAAAACATTAGGATACCATATGGCAAAACCGCCACTATATTACAAATATACTATAATCGAACATCGTTAATACTATAACACAAAAAAGTGCGTACTTGTATTCAATCAATAATTTAGTTAATATTATGTCATAGTGACAATGTAGAATCTTAGACTAATTTGTCGAGCCGAAAATAATCAATGGCTCTAGACTAAATTTAATATTATATTTTTTGTTTATATTATTTAAGGATATTCAGTCAATAAAAATAATATTGTTATATATATATTTAGTATTATCATTGCTATCTAATAATAAGATCTCTATATTCTGTTCATTAAAATTAATATGAATATTAAAGAACTTATTAAGTTTGAAAGGAGAATTTCAATGAGACCACTTGAAGGTATCAAAATTATTGATTTTACACAGGCCCATGCTGGAAGTCTTGGTACCATGCTTTTAGCTGATTTTGGAGCGGAAGTTATAAAGATTGAAAGACCAAATGTAGGTGATATGGCAAGGTATTGGCCGCCATTCAAAGGGGACGATAGTGGATATTATTCATTTTTAAATAGAGGCAAGAAAAGTATAACAGTTAATGCCAGATCAGAAGAAGGAAAAGAAATATTAAAGAAATTAATTAGTGAAGCTGATGTAGTATGTGAAAACTTTAAGGTTGGAAATATGGAGAGATTAGGACTTGGTTACGATGATTTGAAAAAAATCAATCCTAAAATAATATATGCATCGGTTTCCGGGTATGGAATCACAGGACCTAATAAGGATTTACCATCATACGATCTTATGCTTCAAGCAATGTGTGGGGTTATGGACTTGACAGGATTTGAGGATGGTCTACCTACTAAGGTAGGGCCAGCTATAGGAGATCATTTTAGTGGTACTTATCTTGCTAATGCAGTGTGTATGGCATTGATACATAGGGATAAAACGGGAGAGGGACAAAGAATCGATATAGGTATACTTGATACTTTATTTTCTGTATTGGATGTTGCGCCTACAGCAAGCTCACTAGGAAAAGTATCCCTTACAAGAATGGGTAATGCTAATCCATCGGTTGCTCCTAGTGATACATATAAAACTAAAGACGGACATGTTTCAATTAGTATTAACTCCAATGATGAATGGAAAAAATTCTGTTCAGTAATTGCCAGGGAAGATTTGATAGAAGATTCTCGATTTATAACAAATGAAATGAGAGTTGAAAACTATACAAAAGAGTTAAAAAATATAATTCAAGAATATATAGATGGAAAAGACAAATTTGAGATCGAAAATGAATTAAGAAATGCTGGATTAGCCTGTGCGGCAGTTCTAACTATCGATGAAGCCATTAAACATCCTCAGATTAAGTCTAGGAATATGCTTGAAAAAGTCAATGATAAAGCTCTAGGAGATTTTACTATGCCTGGAATAGCTATAAAATTACATGGAACTCCTGGTAAGATTACTGGAAGCGCTCCTTTATTAGGCGAGGATACCGATGCTGTCTTACAAAGCGCGGGATATGAAGGGGAAGATATTAAAAAACTTCGAGAAAATAAAATAGTGTAACTTACTTATTAAGCGAGTGTTGAAAGGAGAATTTTCATGAGACCTTTAGAAGGGATAAAAGTCATAGATTTTACACAGGAGTATAGTGGTCCATTTTGCACTATGCAATTAGCAGATTTTGGGGCTGATGTTATAAAGATAGAAAATGTTGAGTGTGGAGACCAGTCAAGGACGTGGATGCCTATTAAGGATGGGTTTAGTGGTTTTTACGCAAGTATTAACAGAGGAAAAAGAAGTTTAACTTTAAATCTAGCCTCTGAAGAAGGTAAAGAAATCATAAAAAAATTAGTAACCGATGCGGATGTAGTTGTTGAGAGTTTCAAGGTTGGAACTATGGAAAATCTAGGTTTAGGATATGAAAATCTAAAGGCAATTAATCCTGGATTAATATATGCAACAGTTTCAGGCTTCGGAATAGATGGACCGCTAATGGACTGTGTTTGTCACGATAACATCGCACAATCTATGAGTGGTACCATGGAAATGACTGGGTTTCCAAAGGGTGAACCAACTAAAATTGGTATAAATTTTGCAGATAACTTTACAGGGTTAAACCTTTGTTTAGGAATCTTAATGGCATATTATAATAAGAATAAAACTGGCGTCGGACAGCGATTAGACGTTGCCAAGCTGGACTCTCTATTTGCTTTAAATGAAGCACCTATTATATTTAATACAATGCTGAATGAAAAGTGTTCTAGAGCTGGAAATAATGATGTTACTATTGCACCCTACGATGTATTTGAAGCCCAAGATGGATATATATCAATAGGTGTTGCCAGCGAGTCTGCATGGCCAAAAATGTGTAATGCAATAGGAATGCCAGAGCTTATTGAAGATCCTAGATTTGTTGACAATAATGGACGTACTTCTAATTACGATATTGAACTAAGACCTATAGTTGAGGAGTACACTAAGAAAAATACAAAGAAGGATATTGAAGATATATTGGCTAGTGCTGGAGTTCCCTGTGCCCCAGTTATGTCTGTTGAGGAAATAATGGCTCATCCGCAATTAAAGGTTAGAGACATGGTTGTGGAACTTGAAGATCCAGAACTTGGTAAGTTCAAGACTGCAGGTATACCTATGAAATTAGAAAAAACTCCAGGTGCAATTTTAAAGCCAGCGCCTAAGCTTGGACAGGATTCCAATGAAATTCTTAAATCCCTAGGATATTCAGAGGAAGAAATTAATAGATTTCATGAAAAGGGAATAGTTTAATTCAAAAAAATATATATGGGATTTGGAAGTGTGTGGTAAAGGTGTTTCAGCCAATCCCTAGGTAATTGATATGGAGGTTAAGTGAAATGGCAAAGATCACAAGTATTCAAAATGCTATTGATCAAATTAAAGATGGTATGACAATCATGATTGGTGGCTTTTTAGGCTGTGGAGGACCAAATGAATTATTGGATGCTCTATCAAAAACAGGTGTTAAGGATTTAACGTTAATCTGTAATGACACAGCATTTCCAGAGGTAGGTATTGGAAAGTTGGTAGTTAATAAGCAGGTTAAGAAAGTTATAACATCCCATATAGGTACAAATCCTGAAACGGGAAGACAAATGACTGCCGAGGAAACAGAAGTAGTACTTGTGCCCCAGGGAACTTTAGCAGAAAGAATTAGGGCAGCCGGTGCTGGACTTGGTGGAATCTTGACTCCTACTGGTGTTGGAACATTAGTAGAAGAAGGCAAAAAGAAACTAGAATTAGATGGAAAAGAATATTTGCTAGAGCTTCCACTTAATGCGGATGTGGCAGTGATATTTGGAAATACAGTAGATAAAAAGGGAAATATAGCCTACTCAGGATCCGCAAGAAACTTTAATCCGTTAATGGCTATGGCTGCAGATACTGTAATTGTTCAAGCAGAAGAAATCGTTGAAATTGGCGGTATAAGCCCTGAAAATGTTATTACGCCTAGTATTTTTGTTGATTATATAGTTGGGGGAGAGTAGGATGGATAGATCAGAAATAAAAAGTTATATCGCTAAAAGAGTTGCAAAAGAACTTAAGGATGGCGATGTAGTAAATCTAGGAATAGGACTACCTACATTAGTAGCTAATTATATACCAGAGGGGATTGATATAACCCTTCAATCAGAGAATGGATTTGTAGGGCTTGGGCCTAGTCCAGAAGAGGGAAAAGAAGATCCCTATATAGTAAATGCTGGTGGACAACCGGTTACAATCAATGATGGAGGAGCTTTCTTTGATAGTATGATGTCTTTCTCAGTGATCAGAGGAGGTCATGTAGACACTACTGTGTTAGGTGCTTTACAGGTTGATGAAAAGGGAAATCTTGCCAACTGGATGATTCCTGGTAAAAAAATACCTGGAATGGGTGGAGCAATGGATTTAGTGGTTGGAGCCAAAAAGGTTATTATCGCCATGGAGCATACAGCTAGGGGTGCCCATAAAATATTAAAGCAGTGTACATTACCCCTTACAGCGGTTGGACAAGTAGATTTAATAATTACAGAAATGGGAGTAATGAAGGTTACAAAGGAAGGATTGCTTTTAACAGAATTGAATCCAGAATTTACTATAGACCAGATAATAGAAGCTACAGAAGCTGAGCTTATAATTGATGATAAGCTGAAAAAGTAATTATAAATAAATCTAATGCAGTATTAACAATACTTACAAAAACTCAGAAATAAGTATTTGTATTCTATAAAATGAATTAGGAATTCCCTAGAGAGAAATTCCAAAAGTGAAAGAGGAGGAATAAGAAATGAATTATGAAGTAGTTTTAACCTGTGCAGTAACTGGAGGAGGAGACTCCCACTTAAAGCATCCTAACGTTCCAGCATCACCTGAGGAAGTTGCAAAGGCAGCAATAGAGGCAGCAAAAGCAGGGGCAGCAGTTGCTCATATACACGTAAGAGACCCTGAAACAAAGGACCCATGTAGAGAACTTCATCTTTATGAAGAAACAGCAAAGCTTATACGCGAAAGTGATGTAGATGTAATACTTAATATCACTACTGGAATGGGTGGAGACTTTGTTCCAGATGAAAAAAATCCAGCTATTGGTGGACCAGGAACAGATATGGCTACAGCAGCTGAAAGGGTAGCTCATATTGAAAAAATCAAACCAGAAATATGTACTCTAGATTGTGGATCATTTAACTATCAAGCTACAGCTTATATTGCTACATATCAAATGCTTAGAGAAAGTGCTAGAAGAATTACTGAAGCCGGTGTTAGAGCTGAGTTAGAAGTATTTGAATTAGGTCATATTTGGCAAGCAAAGGATTTAATCAAAGAGGGTCTTCTTGATGAAAAATCATTATTCCAATTCTGTATGGGAATACCTTATGGTGCTGAAGGAACAGCTCAAAATCTAGTAGCTATGCAAGCTGCACTTCCAGCAGGGGCTCAATGGGGAGCATTTGGTATAGGAAGACAAGAAATGCCAATGGTAGCTCAATCAGTAGTAATGGGCGGTAACGCAAGAGTTGGATTAGAAGACAATATCTATCTTGGTAAGGGTCAATTTGCTACAAACGAGCAATTAGTAGAAAGAGCAGTAGAAATTATAGAAAGACTAGGAGCTAAAGTATTAACTCCTGCTGAAGCAAGAAAGAAATTACAATTAGTTTAATAAAATGTCATATATGTATCCACTAAAAGTAATTATGGGATTTGATCAAATAATGAAATTAGTGGATACATTGAAAAAAATATATATAGAAATCCCGATAAATCTTTTACAAGTGATAAAAGATGACTTTTACGGTTTTTGAAAATAGGGAAATCGATTGCGAAATTGGAATCGATTGATAGCATAAGTATATAATCTTAGGAGGCAAAGTAATGAGAATCGCGTTAATTGGAGCAGGATCAATAGGAACAATAATGGGAGCTTTAATGGCTAAGGCTGGAGAGGATATAGTTCTTGTAGATACTTTTAAAGAGCATGTTGATGCCCTTAATAAAAATGGAGCTAAGATTGTAGGTCATATGGATTGTACAGTTCCTGTTAAAGCAATAACACCTGATCAAATGGAAGGTAAATATGACCTTATTATATCCCTTACAAAGCAAACCACTATGAATAAATGTATAAATGATGCATTCGAGCATATGCATGACGAAACCATAGTATTAACATTACAAAATGGAATTCCAGAAGATATTTCTAAGGCAATCGTTGGAGAAGAAAGAGTAATGGGTGGAGGAGTTGAATATTCAGCTACTTGGGTTGAACCAGGAGTATCTGAATTAACATGCTCTCCTGATGCTGTGGGAATTACTTTCGGTAGACTTGACGGCAAGATTACTGAGAAAACAAAAGAAGTTCAAAAAGCTTTTTCTGGTTTAGGACATGCTGAAATAACTGAAAACCTATTAGGTATCAGATATACTAAGCTTACTGACAACTCAGTTTTTAGTGGACTTCCAACAGCTTTAGGATGTGATATCGGTAAAGTTTTAGATAACTATAAAGCGATGACATGTATAGCTTACCTTGGTATGGAAGCAGCTACTATAATTGAAAAATTAGGAGTTCATCCTGAGAAGTTATTCGGACTACAACCACTATTAGAAAATGTTAAGTTTACTAATAAGGAAGAGTTAGATAATGTAATCAAAAACTACTGGACACCAATTTATGCTCCATATAAGGATCAGATTGCAAGTATGCTTCAAGATATACGTAAGGGTAAGAAGTGTGAGATCAATCAAATCAACGGAAAATTTGTTGAAAAAGCCAAGGAAGTTGGCGTTGAAGCTCCTTTTATGAAAAAGGTAGTTGAAATAGTTTCTAAGCTAGAAAGTGGAGAATTGAAGCTAGAAAATGCATGGGAAAATCTAGAATTATTTGATATTCCAGAGCTTGGTTAATGAATATTTCAAGGATTATATATAGGGCCTAGGTTAAATCTTAATTTATACATATCGAGATATCCGGTGTTTCTAGGAAGTTTTGGTATGTATAAATTAAAGTTCTGACCCGAATCTCTATAGTGATTTGTATAGTGCATTAATAAATCTACATTTTGTTTTCTTGTAGAGGGTTTAGGGTGAATCGCAATTTATACATGTACAAATGCTCAGTGTTTCTAGGAAGTTTTGATATGTATAAATTAAAGTTTTCACTGGAATCCTTATATAATTCACCGAGGGTCTTATGTGCAATGGGAAAACAAAATGTTAGTGGTTTATTGCAATTTATATAATAATATTAAAGTTAAAAAATTATGGGAGGGAACTTAATGTCGAAAGAAAAAAGCAACAAACCTAAAGTGGCTCCAGTAGACAAGCCTTTGTTTTTTGGATCTGCAGGACTAATTACAATTTTAGTTGTACTAATGATTGTATTTGAAGAAAAATCTGGAACGGCACTTCAAGGTATTTTCAATTTCCTTACTGACCAAATGGGTGCAGTATATTTGTGGGCAACAATAATTAGTGGATTTTTTATTGCTTGGTTAGCCTTTGGTAAATACGGTAATGTAAAGCTTGGTGGACCTGATGCACAGCCGGAATTTAAGACAGGAAGCTGGCTTGCAATGTTCTTTTGTTCAGGTATAGGTACATCATTACTAGCTTGGGCATCAAAGGAATGGTATTACTATTATGTATCACCACCATTTGGACTTGAGGCTCAATCAGTTGCTGCAGCTGAAATGGCATCATCATATGCTATATTCCACTGGGGTATTTTAGGATGGGTTATCTATTGTATCATGGCATTCCCTATTGGATATGCATACTATAACAGAAACTATAACTCAGTAAGATTTAGTACTGCTTGTATAGGAGTTATTGGTGAGAAAAATGCAAAGGGTGCTTTAGGTAAATTTATAGACTTCCTATTGATTTTCGGATTAATGGGTGCAAACTCTACTTCTTTAGCATCGGGTACACCTATGCTTGCTGAAAGTTGTAGTAGATTATTAGGTATAGAGCATACTTTCATGGTTGATGTAGTTGTTATTTTAATTTGGACAGCTATATTCACAACATCAGTTACTCTAGGACTTAAGAAGGGTATCAAGGTTTTAAGTGATATTAACGTTGTTGGAGTATTGATTTTATGTAGTTTTATCTTCGTAGTTGGACCAACATGGTTTATGATAAATAGTTTCACAAATAGTATGGGTATAATGATGTCAGATTTCTTTAGAATGGCATTCTATACAGATCCTATTGGTAAGAGTATGTTCCCTCAATGGTGGACCGTATTCTATTGGGCTTGGTATTTTGCTTATGCACCATATATGGGAGCATTTATCGCAAGAATTTCTAAGGGTAGATCATTTAAAGAGATCGCTATGGGTGTTATCCTAGGAGGATCACTTGGTTGTGCTATTTTCCATGTAATCTTTGGTGGAAATGCATTATATCAACAACTTAATGGATTATATGACTTTGTAGGTGTAGCACAAAGCTCAGGAGACTTTACGGCAGTAGTTGGTGCCTTAATGAATCTTCCAGGAAGCTTGTTTATACTAATTTTATTCTGTTTCGTTGGGTTTATATATTCCGCTACAACAATTGACTCATCGGCTTTTACTATGGCAACTGTTGCATCTAAGGATATGGGAGAAGATGAAGAGCCAAGATGGTGGAATAGAATGTTCTGGGCAGTAATGCTTGGAGGTTTATCACTAGTAGTTATGAATATCGGTGGATTAACACCTATTAAGACAATGTCACTTGTTGTTGCATTCCCTATATTAATATTTGTTATGATATCATTAATATCACTATCTAGATGGTTAAAAGAAGATCAGCCACATTTACAAAAAAGTAAATCAGAAAAGGCTAATTAGAAAATTAATTAAATAGAAATTCACAAGTATTCATAAGATGAATCCGGAACCTCCCTGCTATTTATTTGATAATTAAAATTCAAATTGGGAGGTGACCGGATTATTTTGAGATTCATAATAAATTTTCAATTATAACTAATTTCCGCTAACAAATTATCAAAATGATATGATTAAACTTATTTTATTAGGTGAAAGAGATTATTAACAGATATGATGAAGCTTGGCAAAGAAAGATTTAGTTTATAGTTACTATATTAAAAATTATTGAATTCCGGGGAGGCGATAATGTATGGAGAAGTATTCCAAAGGAAAAAAGAGCATAGTTTTAAAGTTAACATTAATTATATTAATGCTTTTAGCAGTCATTTTTACTGTAATAGGAGCAATAGTATATAAATTTAGTGATAGTATGTTTACCAAAAGTGCCATTAATGAGCTTAACTTGAAATCCGATCAAATTGCTGCTAGTGTTTCTAAAATTTTTGAGAAGCAAGTAAGTACTGCTAAGTATTTAGCTGCCAGTGATCAACTTACCAACTATATAAAAGAAGTTGACACATACGAAGAAATCACAACTAACAGTCGTTACGATGAAGTTATGAACACCCTTTTAAATGTAGCAGATAGTGAACCTGTGCTTAAATATGCATGGATGTGTAGTGCAAAAACAAAGTTTTATCTTGATAATTTTGGGAATGTATCCAAAAAAGGATGGACTCCTGAATTTAGTGCTTACTATGAAGATATTTCTAAGGCGGATGATGTTATATTTGCGAAGCCCTATCTAGATGTTGAAACGAAGACCATGATGCTTTCTTCTATGGCTCCGGTAAAAGAAAATGGAAAATTTGTAGGTTATATGTGTGCTGATATTGCTTTAAATGCAATACCAGATATTATGGAAAAAAATGTAATAGGTGAAAATGGTTACAACTTATTAGTAACTAATGATGGGACGTATATATATAGCAGAGACAGTGACAAAATTTTAAAGACGACAATATCCGAGGATACGGAATTAAGTGAAATAGGAAAAAAACTGTTAGACAGACAATCTGGTACAGATGAAATAAATATAGATGGAAGAGATTATTTTATTAAATATATATCATTGGAGATAAATGATTGGGGTATATGTGTATTGACTGATAAAGAAGAAGCATTTGCAGGAATGAAAAAAATAACAATGTCTATATGGGCAGCATTCATTGTTGGTGGGTTATTACTTATGCTTTTGACCTATGGTACTACAAAGAAAATGCTAAATCCCCTTAATTCAGCTGTTAGTCAGGCTGATTCTATAGCCAATGGAGATTTAAATTTATATCTAGAAGACAATTTTATCAATAAAAATGACGAGATAGGGGTATTAGGGAAGAGTTTAAGTGCAATGGTTTCTAGCTTAAGAAACTTAATCAATAATATCCTAAGTAGTTCCAATAATGTAACGGGTCATTCTCAAGGGTTAACTGCTATAACTCAAGAGGCAACAAATGCCTTAAAGAATATCACATACAATATTAACAAAATGGCAGATTCCGTTGTTAATCAATCTAATGATATTCAAGCCGGTATGGATGAAATATATAGCTTGGGATCATTAATAGATAAAAATGAGAAGATAGTGGAAGAAACAAATAGTTCTATATTTAGTGTGGATTCAAAGGTGGAAGAGGGACAAAATTCAATAAAGCTTCTTGTTAATCAAACCCAAAAATCTCAACAATCCACGAATGAAATTTTTACGATAATAGAAAAAACTAATGAAAGAACTAAAAAGATAAGACAAGCTAGTGAGCTTATAGCATCTATAACAGAACAAACCAATTTATTAGCTTTGAATGCGGCTATTGAAGCTGCAAGGGCAGGAGAGCATGGAAAGGGTTTTGCAGTAGTTGCAGAAGAAATAAGAAAGCTAGCGGAGCAATCTAACTCTTCAACTAAGGAAATAGAAGCGATAGTTAAAGAACTCATAGATAACTCCGATAGTGCTGTAGCAACAATGGAAGTTATGGAAAAACAAATAATAATAGAACAGAATGCATGCGTAGAAAAAACTGAGCAATGCTTCAATCAAATATACGATGCAATTACTCTAACTAAGGATTTCATTATCCAAATAAGGGAAAATGAGGATGCAATTAATGATAGTAAAGATAAAGTATTGGGTGTGATTCAAAATTTAGCTAGTATGGCTGAAGAAAACACTTCTAGTTCACAGGAAATATCTGCAACATCCGAAGAATTACTGGCATCTATGGAAGAAGTTGTAAATTCAAGTGAAGAGCTATCATACATAGCACAAAAACTACAAGAAGAAGCATCTAAATTTAAGATGAGTTGATGTACTTTATAGGGATTCAAGCTAAAATTTTAATTTATACAGATCAAAAATCCCTATAGCATAATACAATATAAAATCTAAATAGTATCATATTGGATACTATAAGACAAAATCAATACAATATAACATTAAAGTGCGTACTTGAATTAATGAAAGAGTTTAGTTAAAATCATATCATGATAAGAAAAATGTAAATAATTTTGTTAATATGTCGATGACATTGAGATGTATTTTAGTAGATTATGGAATTAGTTATATAGAAGATA
>JAOASB010000050.1 GCA_025210375.1 Maledivibacter sp.
ATCAAGAGCGGCTACAGACAATGGATGGATTGACCATGCATTACAAGTAGGACAAACAGGAAAAACAGTTAGACCAAGGATATATGTAGCTTGTGGAATATCAGGAGCTATACAGCATTTAGCAGGAATGCAGGATAGTGATTTTATAATAGCTGTAAATAAGGATTCAGGTTCTGCAATTATGAAGGTTGCTGATCTCGGATTAGTAGGGGATTTAAATAAAATTGTTCCTGAATTAACAGCTCAAGTTAAGGCTATGAACATAGCTTAATATATTAAATCTTGTTAGTTAAAACAGCTGACCCAATTAGGGCAGTTGATTTTAATAAAGTTATGGGTATTATAGTAATCCTATAGTATCATAACTATATAGTTATAGATGTACGCAGTTAAAGCTTTGCATGGAACATTCTATCAATATACTCAGCCATGATCCATCACCTTATATTATATATACGGAACAAAGATAGTACAACATTTGCAATACTTTATTAGCGTATATCTATTGTGTTTAGAAAGAATGCAACAAAACAACAACAACAACAATTAACAAAATCCTTGATTTTTTGTCAAGGATTTTGTTAAGTTTATATTATAATTATAATTGATATTATGTATATACGTAATAAAGTTAGTTTCAAAAATATTATATTTAATGAGGAGAGATAACATGAGATATGAAGGAGCTGTATATAGACCCCCAAGTGAAGCTAGGAGTCTTATAATACAGGTAACAATAGGATGTTCACATAATAAGTGTACTTTCTGCGATATGTATAAGGAAAAAAAGTTTAGAGTAAGAAAAATAGAAGAAATAATGGAAGATTTAAGGGAAGCAAGGGAGTATTATAGAAGTGTAAAAAGAATTTTCTTAGCAGATGGAAATGCCTTAGTATTAAGAAATAAAGACTTGAAAAAGATATTGCTAGCTATAAAAGAATTATTTCCCGAGTGTGAAAGAGTAGGCATATATTCTGCACCAAAGGATATATTGAATAAGACCGAGGAAGAACTTAAGGAATTAAATGAATTAGGTATAAAAATTGCTTACTTAGGGATTGAATCCGGTAGTGATGAGATATTAAAGGATACCAAAAAAGGTGTAACTTCCCAACAAATGATCGATGCGGGAAAAAAGATGGTAGCTTCTGGGATAGAGTTGTCAGTAATGATTATTTCAGGACTAGGGGGAAGGGAAAAGTGGAAACAGCATGCTCTTGAGTCAGCCAGAGTATTGAACGAGATAAATCCCCAGTATGCGGCACTTCTTACTTTGCTGATAAATCCTGGAACAGAAATACATGAAAAAATAGAAAATGGCGATATGGAATTATTAGATCCTAAAGAGGTTATGTTAGAAACGAAGGAATTAATTACAAATCTTAATCTAAAGAACTGTGTTTTTAGAAGCAATCATGCTTCAAATTATGTAGCCCTAGGTGGTGTATTTCCACAGGATAAGGAGTACCTATTAAAGCAATTAGAAGAAGCGTTGGATGAGAATTATGATTATAAAGATGAACTATTTAGAAGGTTTTAGAAAAACACTATTATAAATAAGCCTAATATACGAATATCATCATTGATTTGATTACTTAAGATATAAGCATATCTGATGGTATAGCTTTGAGGATTTCAAAACTACATGTAGTAGATGTTTTTTATAGAAAGTGATTATGCAATTTGCTCAATCAATAAATTTAGTTATATTTGTTTAGGTATTTGACAAATATAACTAAATTTTTGCTATTAAAAGGTCTTTTTTGGGAACCTATATTTTTTAGCTCTTTTATGGTTCGATGGAGTCCTTTTTATTCTCATAGATACTCAAATCCACTTCGACATCAAAGTTATCCGAATATTTTAATCCCCATTTAAACATTAAGCGTAGAACCGGTAAAACAGTTTGTCCATATTCTGTTAAAGAATATTCAACCTTTGGAGGAACCTGTGGGTATACCACCCTAGCGATTAGTCCATCACTCTCTAATTCCCTTAATTGTTGGGTTAACATTTTTTGTGTTATTCCAGGGAGCCTTCGCTTTAACTGACTAAACCTCAGAACCTTCTCCCTTAGCTGCCATAGAATTATACTTTTCCACTTGCCTCCAATTAGGTCTATAGATAGTGATAGGGGACACTGATAAGTTTTGGCTTTTATTTTGGACAATTAAATAACCTCCTTTAATCCAAAGAAATTTACATAGTATACATAAGGATACTATAGCATAAATGGAATACAATAAAAAAATATGACCGTACTTACCAAAAATGCATGTTTGTATCTAAAATTATATCATGTATTAAAATAGAATTCAAAATTTAAAATATAATAATATAAATTTTTATTATAAAGTTACACAAAACTTCTATATGATATAATAAAGGATGTCATATAAGGAGGTTTGTTGTATGAGCTTAGATTTTTTTGATTTTCTTAAAAGAAAATTCAACATAGATTTCAATAAAAAGCAAAAAACTGCTGTTTTACAGAAGAACGGTCCAGTTTTAGTTTTGGCTACTCCGGGGAGTGGAAAAACTACGGTTCTAAATGCCCATATAGCTTATTTGGTTTTCAAATATAAGATTAGACCAGAAAATATACTTGCCCTTACCTTTAGCAAGGCAGCGGCAACGGATATGAATGATAGATTTTATAATACCTATGGAGATTTAATACCAGAAGGTATTGGATTTTCTACTATCCACAGCTTTTCCTATAAAATTATTAGACACTATTATTATATAAACAAAATAAAGTATGAGCTTATTGAAGGTGGTAAAACACACTATAATAAAAGGATCATACTACAAAAAATATACAGGGATATAAATAATAGCAATATTAATGATGATAAATTGGACGAGCTTTCTAATTCCATAAGCTTTGTTAAAAATTTTATGATAGATGTTGAAGACTTTAATTCCCATAGGTTTCAGTGCAAAAACTTTGATAAAGTCTTTAAGGCCTATGAGAGCTATAAAAGAAATAATGAAGCAAATATGGTTTTGCTGGATTTTGACGATATGTTGATTGAAGCCAATAGTATACTTGAAAGCAATGACTATATTCTTAAAAAATATCAAAACCAGTACAAATATGTGATGATGGATGAAGGACAGGATACATCTCTTATTCAGAATAGAATAGTGGAGAAAATAGCCTTTCCCACCAATAACCTATTTATAGTTTGTGATGACGATCAGTCTATTTATGGCTTTAGAGGTGCTGACCCCCAGTATTTACTTGATTTTGAAAAAAGATATCCTAAGGCTAGTATAGTTTTTATGGAGCAAAACTATCGTTCAAGTCTCAACATTGTTGATGTTAGTAACAAATTTATAAATAATAATTCAATGAGATATCCTAAAAATATGGTTACGGAAAATGGGAATAATGGACCTATTAAAATAGTAAAGCTAGGAACTGAAAAGGATCAACTGGATTATCTAATAAGATCTATGAAACAAGATACTGGTATCACTGATATAGCAGTTCTATATAGAAATAATATATCCGGTATAGGATTAGCCCAGAGATTATATGAAGAGAATATTGAATTTTACATGAAGGATTATCTTAGGAATTTCTTTAGTCATTGGGTTTTAAATGATATTTTAAATTTTGTTAGATTCTCTTATGATGATACAAGTATTCCTTTATTACAATCAATATATACAAAATTCAATTCATATATTTCTAAAAGGGAATTGGAATATCTTAAAAGTCAAGATCAAGGCAAGTCGGTATTTGACAATCTAGTCACATTCCCTTATATGAAGGAATTTAAAAAGAAAAATCTAATGGGTTTCAAGAGGGATTTTATAACGCTTAAAGTAAAAAAGCCCTTAGAAGCTATAAAATTTATCAGACACAATTTAAAATATGAAGAAAGACTTGAGGGATATGCAGAGCTTACTGGTTATTCCATGGACAATTTGAAATATATACTAAATACCCTTGAAGAAATATCCGAAGGAACCCATACTATGCAAGAATTTGTGGACAAGCTAAATACCTTGAAAAGAGTAATGTATGAATCCAGGCATAACAAAAAAAATAATGCTGTAACTTTGTCTACACTTCATTCATCTAAGGGCTTAGAGTTTACCAAGGTATATATGATAGATTTAGTGGAAGGTCAAATACCTACTAAGGACAGTATTAAAATGGACTCTATGGGCGATACATCGGCTATGGAAGAGGAAAGAAGATTATGGTATGTAGGTATGACTCGAGCAAAGGAGAAGCTTGAACTATTGACTGTAGAATATAAAAATAATGAAGAAACTCAGCCTTCAAGGTTTATTAAGGAAATAGAGCAATTTATGTCTAAAAATATAAAAAAGGACTCCTCAATGCCCCTACATAAAGATTCCTTAGTAAGACATAGAAAGTTTGGTTTGGGGATAATAAAGGGCATAAAGGATTCATTAATCACAATAGATTTTGATGAAAAGGGATTAAAGCACCTATCCATTGATATGTGTATAAAAAGAAATTTACTAGAATTAATAAAACTATAGAAACTCCTAAGAGTATACTCTTGTATCAAATCATAATACTGAAAATATGAATATGGATTTAGGAGAAGGTAAATACTATGAAATGCTTGGACGGTAGAAATTAAAGCTATGTTTAAAATATAGCCTAAGGATGTTCTAATAATTAAAGATATAATATAATCTGTAAAAGAGGGATTTTCCTCTTTTTTTGATTTTATTAATAATTATACGTATAAAATATTTCATATGTGTAATTATTATATTTTAAATTTTTTAAATAGCATTATAGCATTTAAAAAAATTTATAAATATAAAGAAGTTTTATTAGGTGAAAGTTCTTGACATACGTCCAAACAATATATATAATAAATGCTAAAAATATTCGCAAATATTTCAAAATTATAAGAAATTACATTTAGTTAATAAATGTATATATATATAAAATCTTTCATAAAATGCAACATAATGTTTTGATTAATTCAAGCCTATATTTAATAATCCTGAAATTTTTAAGGAGGGAAAATATGTTAAGGGAAATAAACAAGGTATTAGTGGCTAATAGAGGAGAAATAGCTATAAGAGTATTTAGAGCTTGTAAAGAATTAGGTATAAGAACCGTTGCTATTTATTCAAAGGAAGATAAATATTCGCTTTTTAGAACTAAAGCCGATGAGTCATATTTAATAGGAGAGAAAAAGAGACCCATAGAAGCATATCTAAGTATGGATGAGATCATAAAAATTGCTTTGAAAAAAGGTGTGGATGCTATACATCCAGGCTATGGATTTTTATCTGAAAACCATATATTTGCAAAAAAATGTAAAGAGGCGGGTATCGAATTTATTGGACCTACAAGTGAAACTATAGATAATTTGGGGGATAAGATAAAGTCAAAGCTTTTAGCTAAAAGTGTTGGAGTACCCACAATACCAGGTGTAGATAAACCTATAACATCTGATGAAGAGGCCGTAGAGTTTGCTAAGCAATATGGATACCCTATTATTCTAAAGGCTGCCGCTGGTGGTGGTGGTAGAGGAATGAGGATAGTATACGCAGAAGAGCAAATAAGTAGAGAGTTTAGTAGTGCTAAGAATGAAGCCAAAAAAGCTTTTGGTATAGACGATATATTTATTGAAAAGTACTTAGAGGAGCCCAAACATATAGAAGTTCAAATTCTTGGGGACAAATACGGAAATATTGTGCATTTATTTGAAAGAGATTGCTCTATACAAAGAAGACATCAAAAAATAGTAGAGTTCGCACCTGCCATAGCCATAAGTGAAGAGCTTAGACAAAAAATATGTAATGATGCTTTAAAAATCGGAAAGGCTGTGGATTATGAAAGTGCGGGTACGGCTGAATTTTTAGTTGATAAGCATGGAAATCATTATTTTATTGAGATGAATCCTAGAATACAGGTTGAGCATACGGTTACTGAAATGATTACGGGAATAGATATAGTACAAAGCCAGCTTGAAATCGCTAAGGGTCATTCATTGGATTCACATGAAATTAATATACCTTCCCAGGAATCCGTTAAAACCAGAGGATATTCTATACAGTGCCGTGTAACCACTGAAGATCCCTTCAATAATTTTGCACCGGATACAGGGAAATTAGATATTTATAGAACTAGCTCAGGGTTTGGTATAAGACTTGATGGTGGGAATGGCTATACTGGCTCAATAATTTCTCCATATTATGATAGCTTACTTGTTAAAGTAATATCTTGGTCAAGAACCTTTGATGATGCTTCTAGGAAGGCCATAAGATCCATAAAAGAAACTAATATAAAGGGTGTAAAAACAAATGATACTTTTCTTATAAACGTCCTTAACCATGAAAAGTTCTTGAGTGGTCAGTGTGATACCCATTTTATAGATAAAACACCGGAATTATTTGATATAACACCTAAGAAGGATAAGGAAACTAAGATATTAAAATATATCGGAGAAAAAGTAGTAAATGAAATAAGGGGTACTAAGAGGGATTATGATATTCCCCAGGTGCCAAAGGTTTCTATTGACAATGGACTAAGGGGAACCAAACAGCTGTTGGATGTAAAAGGAGTAGAAGGGGTAATCGATTGGATAAAAAATGAAAAGAAACTTTTACTAACGGATACAACCTTTAGGGATGCTCACCAATCATTAATAGCTACGAGGGTTAGAACTAAGGATATGGTGAAGATTGCAGATGCAACATCGGTATATGGTAAAGATTTATTTTCCCTTGAAATGTGGGGTGGAGCAACCTATGATGTTGCATACAGGTTCTTAAGGGAATCTCCTTGGAGAAGATTGGAAGCCCTTAGAAGAAAAATACCAAATGTTCTATTCCAAATGCTTATAAGGGGTTCAAATGCAGTAGGATATAAAAATTATCCCGATAATGTAATAAGAACATTTATTGATGAAGCTGCTAAAAAGGGAATAGATATTTTTAGAATATTTGATTCCTTAAACTGGTTAAGAGGCATGGAGGTAGCATTAGATCAGGTACTACAGACCGATAAAATCGCAGAGGTTTGTTTATGCTATACAGGAGACATTCTAGATACCAAAAGGGATAAATACTCCTTAAAATATTATGTTGATTTGGCTAAACAAATTGAGAAAATGGGAGCCCATATACTTGGTATCAAGGATATGGCCGGACTACTTAAGCCCTATGCTGCGTCTAAGCTTATAAAAGCACTGAAGCAGGAGATATCAATACCCATACATCTTCATACCCATGATACAAGTGGAAATGGAGTAGCTACCCTTTTAATGGCAGCAGAAGCGGGTGTGGATATAGTAGATACTGCCTTTAATGCCATGGCGGGGCTTACTAGTCAGCCAGCCCTTAATTCCATAGTTGCTGCCCTAGAGAATACTGATTATGACACAGGTGTAGATCCTATGGATGTCCAAAAAATATCGGATTATTGGATGGATGTAAGAAAGGTTTATGAGCCCTATGAATCCGGTCTTAAATCAGGTACTGCTGAGATTTATAGATATGAGATACCCGGTGGACAATATTCGAATCTGAGGCCCCAGGTGGAAAGCTTTGGAATGGGACATTTATTTAATGAAATAAAAGAGATGTATAGAGATGTTAATGAAATTTTAGGAAATATAGTTAAGGTTACACCTTCATCAAAGGTTGTAGGGGATTTGGCGATATTCATGGTGAAGAATGGTCTTACCAAGGAAAATATTGTACAAAAAGGCAAAAATCTAGCTTTTCCGGATTCAGTAGTATCATATTTTAAGGGTATGATGGGTCAACCCGTGGGAGGTTTCCCAGAGGATATTCAAAAAATAGTGCTTAAGGGAGAAGAGCCTATTACATGTAGACCCGGTGAAATATTGGAGCCCGTGGATTTTGATAAGATAAGTAAAAAATTAAAAGATGAATTTAATATGAGTGCAAACATAAGAAATGTATTGAGCTATGCACTTTACCCTAAGGTATATAGTGACTATTTGAAATCACTACAAGAATATGGAGAATTGAGTAACCTTGAGAGCCATGTATATTTCTATGGACTAAAAGAAGGTGAAATAAGTGAAGTTGAGTTAGAAGAAGGAAAAATAATGATCATTAAGCTTGTAGAGGTCGGCAAAATAGATGAAGAAGGATTTAGGGCAGTGGTTTTCGAAGTTAATGGTAATAGAAGAGAAATGAGAATATTAGATAAAAACTATGGAGAAACTCAAAATGTAGATATAACTGTTATGGCGGATATAAATAATAATAAGGAAATAGGAGCTTCTATTCCAGGGACAATAACCAAGATACTTGTTAAAGAAGGAGATAATATACAAGAAAAGCAAAGTATAATTATTATAGAAGCCATGAAGATGGAAACAAATATATTATCCACTATAAAGGGTGAAGTAGACAGCATATTGGTGTCAGAAGGTCAGCAGGTTAAATCGGGTCAACTTCTAATAAAGTTAAAATAGTTTTAAAGGATAGGTGAAAGCCTATCCTTATAAATTTTGCAAAAAAGTTCGTAATTGTATACAATAAATGATATAATAAAGTGTTTTGTGGGTATTAATAATTAATAGACATTAAAAAAAGGATTAAGACATATAATTATTAATAAAAGTTGGACATTGGATATTATAATGATTACTGCTTAGGAGCCTACAAAATGTTTTTATGGGGGTGAAGTAATAATGGGTTTGACTATACAGCAGTTTTTTGATTATGTTGGTAGTATGACGGAAAATAAGCCAGGGGTGGTTTTAAAGGGGAAGAAGGATAGTGATGAAATATATTATAAAATACATATAGCCCATGATAAATTTTTTATTGATACCATTAAAGACATTGAAAGTCAAAAAAATATTGATGATAGATATATTTTGGATAAGGATGAAGTTCAAACTTTCAAGGTTAAGGTTATGGAATTATTGAAGAAAATTAATGTTGAGAACATTTACTTGGAATAGATTTGAGGTGCATAAAATAAATGTCGGATAATTGTGTAAGGGACAAATTTAAAATTGAATACTTTGAAAGAGTTAGTGTTTATAGGTATTATCATAAAGGCCAACTAATGGAACTAAATTCTTCCTTTGAAATAATTACTTTAAATATTTCCTTTGAGGGATTAGAGATAATCACCGATAAGCAATTTAGTGAAGAAGATATATTATTACTTAATATTAGGGTTGATGGTATACCCTTTGACAAAGTATTAGGGAAAGTAAAATGTATAAACAAAATTGGTGAAATGTATAAAATATGCTTAGAATTTATAGGTATACCAAATTTTTTGTTTGAAAAATTAAAAAGTATAAAAAATAATGAGGAATAGACCCTAAAGGGGTCTTTTAATTTTGCATGGTTTTGGATATAATTGTGGGGTATATAAAAATTATTACAAGGAGGACAATCTTTTGAAAAAGTTAATATCCATATCAATAATTGGGATTATGCTAATCTCAATATTTATACCCGTATATTGTGAAGATGAAATGATTAGTGACTCAATATCGGAAAAGAAAATTATTAAATTTGCTGATTCAAATCTGGAGGCAGCAATTCGTACTATAATAAATAAGCCCGTAGGAAACATATTGGTTGATGAAGTAAAGGATATAAAAAAATTACATGCTTCAAATAAAAATATATCTAGCTTAGAGGGTATAGAATATCTAAGGAGTTTACAAGAATTATTGCTTAAGGAAAATAATATTTCAGACATTACACCTATTTCAGAACTCAAGAATCTTAGATACCTAAACCTGTGGAAAAATAATATTAATGATATTACACCTTTGAAAGATATTACCAATCTACAACAACTAGACCTGGATAGTAATAAAATAACGGATATTGATTCTTTAAAGGGATTAACCAATCTTAGGGCTTTAAGACTTGGTAGTAATAAATTAACTGATATTAGTCCTATACATAACCTAACAAATTTAGAGTATCTTTGCTTATGGTCTAATCATATAACGAATATTGAACCTTTAATCGATTTAGAAGGACTTACAGAACTTAGATTGCCCTATAATGAAATTCAAGATATAGCTCCATTAGCTAACCTAAAAAAATTACAGACTCTAAATTTGAATAATAATAATATAAGGGATATTAATCCTTTAAGTGAACTAACCAACCTCAAGGCACTTTATATGATTAATAATAATGTAAGAAATATAGATTCTTTGAATAATCTAAAAAATATGGAGAGGTTAAGATTTGATGATAACCATATTAGCACTGCAAAAGGGCTTGAGACATTAAATAATTTAAAATTTCTTACCCTATCAAAAAATCAAATTTCTGATATTACTTCATTGAAGGGAATGAAAAAGCTAGAGGTTTTAGATTTAAAAAATAATCGGTTGATGAATATACAGGTTTTATCAGAACTTAATTCCTTAGAAAAATTATTTTTAGATGGAAACAGTATTTATAATATTATTTCTTTAAGTGATAATCAAAAGCTTATTACTTTATCCCTGTCAAATAATTATTTATGGGATACAAGACCATTAGGACTGTTGGTAAATCTAAAATACTTAAATTTAAGCAACAACAATATAGACAATATTGAATCCTTAAAGCATTTATCAAGCCTTAGAGACCTATATGTAGGTCATAACCATATTGAGGATATAGAGGGTTTAAAAGAAAATACTGAGCTTAAGAATTTGTCAATTGAGGATAACAATATTACCAGATTGGATAGTATTACTGGCTTGATAAATTTAGAAACCCTAAATATGGCGGATAATCAGGTTTCAGATATAAGTTATTTAAATGGCAATACAAATTTAAAGGTTTTAAAGATATATGATAATCCAATATCTGATTTTAGTCCACTGTATGAGCTTAATAATCTAGAGATTATTAGAACTATTGATTATAAGTCCCCTAAAGCTGGAATTACTGTAGAAGGAAGTGTTACAGATTTTTATAATGATCAGCATAAGGGCTCGGATACATACATAACAATGATAGATTTATATGGACAAAATAATAAACTCACCATGGATGTAACCGATGAACATGGGGAATTTAAAATACAAGGAGTATTTCCAGGGGAATACAAGATAGTATTTACTAAAAGAGGATATAAACCTTTAATTATGCATAGGACTATTGATTTGAATAATAATGAAATCAATGCAAAATTAGAACTGGATTCACAAATAAACTGGGCAAGTAAGGAAACTGAAAGAACGGTATATAATTATAAGGATGGTATGGAGATATCAGATGTAGAAATAGTCCTTCAAGAAAAACGATTAATGGAAATTGAGAAGTTTTTTGATATCAAAATAAAAGATAAAGTCAATTTCTATATCTGTACATATCCAGAGGAAATATATGAGCTTGCATATGATACTAAGGATTATTATGCCCTTGGAACCTATAAATCAAGTACCAATTCATTATATACAATAGGTAAAGCCTTTGATTTCCATGAAACCTGTCACGTGGTGGAGTATGGATTCAATCCTAATTACAATTTACCCTTAGGAGAGGGCTTAGCAGTATATTTTGGTAACTACAATATTGGGTTTCCTATGGCTTTAAATAGACCTGTTGATGATTTAGCTAGGGAGCTTATGATAAAAGGCGAATTAAAGGATATACAGACGTTGTTTAAAGGATTTAATAAGGGAAATGATTATATAGCTAATGGGTCCCTAGTAACATTTCTATTGAAAAATTATTCCCATCAGCAGTTTAAAGATTTATTTAAGTCATTGCCAAATAAACCTACACAAGAAAATATAGAAGGTGTTTTTATGACCATATATAATAAATCAACTAAAGAAATACAAAATGAATGGTTAAGCTATTTAAAAGGTAGGATAAATTAATTAAAACCGGGGAAAACTCGGTTTTGTTTTCTTTTTTGAATCATTATTCAAGTCTAACTTTTTTTCAAAAGTAGATTTTAATAAATTCATATGTGTATAAATATTTATGTACGTGGATAGGGAAGAGCTTCATTTATCTTGACATTGTTTATCCTTAGTGTCACTATGGATACAAGATTTATATATTTTAGGATAAATATACCAAGACTTAAGCAAATTATTTAATAATGTATATAGAAATATATCAATGAGTATTCTAAAAGATCCAGTTATTGTGCTTTATTAAGCTCTTCATCAAGTTTTCTAATTTTTTGGCTATTACGTGAAGTTTTTGAGAGTAAAGAATCAACATCATCATCAATTCTAGAAATTTCCTTTTCTATAGTATTCAATTTTTTATAAGCTTTATCATGTTGCTCATAAACATCACCGAAGCAATGTTGCATGATTTTTCGATTTCCAGTAATCTCTTTTCTATTTACTTTAACCTCTCCGCTTAAAGTGTCGATTTTTTCATCTATGGAGTCTAATTTTTTCATAATTTCTTTAAACATTTTTTCCATTTGATTACCACCTTTCAAGTCTCAATCTCCTAATCTAAGTTTATATTACCATTGTACACCGATAAAGTACAGCCCTAGGACGTTTTATACTGAGTACCTCCAAAGGAGTAATGTCCAGTGGGAGGTATTTTAGTGGCTAAACAACCTTGAAAAGAACAAACTATAACTGTATAATAGAAATAATCTGTTGCAAAAAATATATACATAGAGGTTTTTTATGAAAAATGACATTTCAACTAAAGCTAGATTGTTTTCAACTAGAATATTAACAAGAATAAGTTTACTTATAGCACTGAATATTATTTTATCTAGATTCTTAGGCGTTATGCTACCTATTGCGGGTTTTCCCACTATCAAGATTAGTTTTTCCCATGTTCCTTTATTTCTGGCGGGGATTCTATATGGCCCCCTTGCTGGTTTTATCTGTGGCTTTGTATCCGACTACATAGGCTCCTTTATATCCAATGGGGCAGGAGCGTTTCTTCCTGGTCTTGGATTCTTTTTCGCTATTTCTGCCGGATTGGTGGGAATGATTCCCGCCTTGATTTATAAATATACAGAAAAAGGAATCATAGACTTTTATAAAATAAATACGATTTTTATATTATTTGTTTCTGCTTGCTTGCTAAGTATTTTTTATATTAAGGGTATTCTTTTTTCTCAAAATATATTGGTTACTATTTTATTATTTATTGTGATCATAATATTTATTTTTCTTCCCGTGATGGCTACAAAAATATTTAAAAGGAAAAACTCCCTTACATCATTTCAAAAGATATATTTTTGTATAAATGTTTCTAGAATTATTACATCGGTGTTTTTGAATACCTTTTTACTATCAATACTGTTTGGTAAAGGTATGTTTGTTTTTCTGCCAGCCAGAATATTGACTAATTTTATAATGATACCTATGCTATCCATAGCAACTACAATATTGATAGATATTTTACGTTTTCAAGAATGATGCAATTTTATGGGACAGTAAATCTATAAACTCACTTGTATAATTGCTTAGAGCTTTGTTCTTCCTATGAAAGCATATAATTTCTACCATATGCTTATCTATTTCAATCTCATGTAGATTATATTTTTCTTTATAATATGCACTTTGGGTCATGCCCATCATATATGCGTTTGTGGATGATACAAGCTTGTATCTGGCTTCCTTATCGTTGATATAGATACTATTGTTGGAATCAATAAAAAGCTTTTCATTTGCCGTATTTGGATAATAGGATTCATTTCTAAAGTGAACAAGCTTATAGTTTTTCAGCTCGTTTAAAGGATTAGCTTTCTCAAGTGCCGGATGGTTTTGTCTTAACTTAACATATATTTGCTGTATACTTAGGGGAATTATCTCAAATAGATCATCATCTAAATATTTACCTTTACCATATTTGGAGTCGTAGGGAAAAATCAATATACCAAGGTCACATTCTTCTTCTAACACTCCACTAATGATTTCGTTATACTCACTTATTTTTAAAGATAGGTGGGTATTTTTTGTGCTTTCATATTTTTTAGCAAATGCATTAAAGGCATCTAGAATAGGTGAAAAATCAAAGGTCTTTATTTTAAGTGAGTTGATAGTATTGATTCTTTTGATGGTCTTTATATTCTTCACAGTATTTAGTATTTTTTTTGCTTCGCATAGTACCAGATAACCCTGCTTTGTTATCTCAAGCTTTTTACTTGTTCTATTAAAGATTTTAAAACCAAGTTCCCTTTCAAGATCCTTGATTGACTGACTAATTACGCCTTGTGATACATAAAGATTCTTTGCAGCTCCAGTGAAGGAACTTGTTTTTTGTATTTCTATTAAATAAGTTAATTGTTTTATAGTCATAATTCACCTTCTATTAGTTTTTTAGATAATTGAATTAGTAAAGCAAATGCTTGAAACCTCTTGGCCTATGCTATAATGAGTATATAATACAACATTTGAGCAAAAATGACAATATTTTTGCGTACATATATCTAAAAAAGTAATGTATAGAGTGGCGTTTTAAAACCAAATTTTAAAGGGGGATAACTTATGAAGACAAAATCGAAAATATGCAGCTGGATTATTACTTTCTTCACTTTATTTAATGCAATTATAAACCCTATATTTTATATGGGCAGTATCAATTCATACGCTGAAACATCAGAGGAGGCTCAAGATGGAACTCAAAATACGGAGGTTATTGATCTAAATCAGTTTGACACAGAAGTAGATATATTAAATGACTCCGATGTAATCTTTTTTGAAAGCAAGAGCCAAACTGTAAGTGAAGATGATGGAGAAATCAATATAGTAATAAAAAGATTGAAGGTAGGGGAGGAAAAAAACCTAGAACTGACCTTCAATGGTACCTGTACAGAGGGAGAAGATTATAGCTTAGATAGTAAAAGTATAACCTTTGATGGTGGAGAAATGTCTAAGGAGATTTCATTAAGGATAATAGATGATGATGAGGTAGAAGCTACGGAAGAAATAAATATCCTATTGGAAAGTAATGGGGGATTCAAGAGCGATTGTAGAATAGAAATAAGGGATAATGATAAACTAGAAAATAATGATTTAAAGGATAATGATCTAGAAGATAATAGTTCAGAAGATGAAAATTTAGAAAATGATACAGAAGAGATGTCCCTAGGCGAGGAGCTGACTACTGTTGAAAAAGCATCACCCATAAGCCTGTCATTCAGTGCAGGGGATTATTCTGTACAGGAAGATGCAGGTGAAATTGAATTTACCGTACATCGCAGCGGTGTAGGGGATGGCGAAGTAACAGTTGATTTTGAAACAGGTTCTCCACAAGCATCTCCTAATATAGACTTTGAGTATAGTCGTGGAACTATAACCTTTAAAGCCGGGGAAACTGAGAAAAAAATTAAGATAAAAATAATAGATGATTCTAGGCATGAAAAGAAAGAATTAATGACCATAGAGCTAAAGGAACCAACGGGTGGAGCTATCCTAGGTGAAAATCCCATCAAGAATATATATATTGAAGATAATGACGAAAAGAGAACATTTTTTTCCTTTGAAAAAACAGAATACAAATTCTATGAGGGAGGGTATAAGAAACCGGCAAAATTCAAAATCCTTCGTACAGGAAATCTCGATGATCATTTCAACTTAGACATAGTTATTGAACCCACAGCAGGTAGTGATTTTGTTAATTATGGGGATTATAATTTTTATGATTCATCTGTATTTTTTCACGAAGGGGAAAAAGAAGTAACAATATCTATGGAAATAATGGAAGATGATTTAGATGAAGCCATGGAGTCCTTTACATTGAAAATAAAAAATAGGGATGAGGGCAAATTTGAAGCTAGTACAGCCTACGTAGAAGTATATGATAAAGACAATACCGTTGAATTTGACGGTAATAGTTGGGGATGTTATGAAGGCTCAAAGGATGTAGAAGTGGTTGTCAACAGATCGGGGGCTGTTGATCAGGAGGTTTGGATCAATTACGAGACTCAGGACATAAGTGCAGAAAAGGGCAAGGATTATGAATCAGTAAAAGGAACCCTAATATTTTCTAAGGGCGAAACAAGAAAATCCATCAAATTAAATATATTGGATGACAATTCATTTGAGGATAAAGAATCCTTTAAGCTTAAAATCACCGACGCCAAAGAAAATGTGAAAATAAAGGGCATAGGCGAAATGACAGTAAATATTACTGATGATGATAGCCTAGCCGGGGATGAGGTTGTAAGAATTGAGCTTAAAGGTGTTACATATAATCCTAATATAAAACGATTAAAGGTTTTAATAAAAAGTAAAAACTATTTTGAAGAAAGTATACCTGTTATTATTGAATGTGAAGAAGTAGACGAGAAGGGGAATCCCTTAGTAGGGGATCATTATAAAGAAAAAAAGGATATAAAGTTAAACTACTCCAATGAAATTGTAGATATAGATATGGATATAGGGAAGGTGTCAAGTAAAGCTGTAGCCATAAGACTTAAAGCTCCTTCACCCAATATAATAATAGAGGGCAAGGATAAAGTTTGTGTTGACATTGCAAGTAAGATAGAATTCGATGGAAGGTATAATAATACAGTATATGAAGAGGATGAAAAGGAAATACAGCTTGTGCTTAGAAGAACAGGATATTTGAACTGTGGTGCAGACGTTGATTTAGAATTTGATGCAGACTACAGGTACAATCCTTGTGATTTTTATATCGATGATGAAAACAAGTCGAATTCTAGGATAAGTTTTAGCACCGGAGAAAGTGAAAAGGTTATAAGGATTAAGAGTAAAGATGATGCTAGTTTTGAGGGTACAGAAACCATAAACTTGATAATCAAAAGTGTTTGCAATAGTTCTGTAAATACATATATAGGAGATAATAACAAGGCGGCCTTCACCATAAATGAAAGGGATGGGGAAATCAGTTCAATAAAATCCTTTTATAATGCTGTAGAATCAGAAGACGGTACCCTTGATATTACTTTTTTGAGGGAAGGATATGTAGAATGTAGAAATGAGATGTTTCTAACATGGGATACGGATTATATAACCATAGATACAAATAAAATCGTCTTTGAACCCGATGAAACCGAAAAAACTGTGACCCTTAAAGCAAAAAAAATAGATGGATATGACGATATACTCATTGGTATGATCCATTATTACTCCAATGATAAAAATATGAGCTTTAATAAGGATATAAGAATTAGACTACAAGAAGAACCCTTGGGGAAATTAGAGTTTTATGATGATTGGGATGTCCATGAAAATTATGGATATCCTATATATGTAGATATAGGAGGAAGCAAGGAACTCCTTGATAGTAATAAGACCATAAAGGTAAAATATAAAATAATAGATGGAACTGCAAAGGAAGGCGAAGACTTCACAGTAAAATCAAAGGAAGGAATAATTGATGTAAAGCCATATAAGAATTATTATGAGAAAGAAAGTAACTATTATAAGGATTGTTGGCCTATTATCAATATAGTTGATGATAGATTACCAGAGGATGATGAGTATTTTGAGATACATTATGAAGTAGACCCTGATGATAGGATTAGGACAGAAAAAACAGTGGCGAGATATACTATAAAAAATAGTAATATTCCAACCATGAGTATTGATAAACCCTCTTTAGTAAAGCTTCTTCCAAGTGAAGAGAGTATTTGGAATATAAAGGTAGCAGATATTAACAAAGACTATCCCTATGCCAATATACCAATAGTAGTCACGGAAAAGAAGCCCAATAATGATGTAATAAAAACAATAGTTAAAACCGATGAAAAGGGTGAGGCTCAGTATAAAGTACAGGTTCCAGAAAAAGGATTTATTAATGGTACCTATAATTTGGATTACAAAATGGATACCGAATTTGAGCCTGACTTATCAAATATTCCTACTTACAATAGGTATAGGTATATAGAAAATATCAATACCAATTATTATGTATTCCAAGGATATACTAATCTTTCGGGAACCGTATATCATGCGGAGTCTAAAAAAACTTTGAATGGAGTAGAGGTTTCTGTATATAAATACGATAAGCTTGTGAAAACCACACGTACCAATGAAGAAGGTCAATATAGGATTGAAGGTTTAGAACAAGGTGATGAATATACAATAGAAGTGGAGCATCCGGTCATGAGCTTATCTAGAACATTGATCAATACAGAATTGGATACAGAAACAGTATATGATGTATTTTTAGCCTATGATACAGGGGTTAAAGATCCAATGCTATATGAATTTAATATGGAAATAGAATCAGATAAATTAAAGTATCGTAGGTATCTTGATGTCATCGATACATATGATAGGGAGTATGTGCTAAGTAAAGGAAAGGATATAAATACGAGGCTACATATGAATTGGAATGGACATAGGCCTAAAAAAGTACAATACATATTTAAAAATGGTAATGGAGATACGACTAATGTAATAGATCATCCCGTGGGAGCTTACAACAATGCAATCATAAATCAGAGGATTGAAAAAGGAAAGGATTGGAAAATAGGCGACAGGCTTTTTATTCAGGGTGTAACAGAGGTTGGTACAACTACAAAGCCAGTAGAAGTTAAGATAGTATTAATAGAGAGATCTGGAATAGCCAACGCAGAGGGGCTTGTAGCTGAGGAACAACTACCCTCAGTGGAGTCTCCCAGTACACCGGATGATTTTGAATTCTTAAATAATTTATCCATTGCTTTAAAATTTTCCAGTGTAAATATTGAAGTGAAAAAAGAGAGTAATGGTACCATGAAGATGGAAATAGGAAAGGGTATCAAGGATAAACAATTTGGTTCTAATTCAGGCAAGGAAAGGCTGGAGTCGCTTAGAAGTGAATTAAAGAAAATAAAGGATCAAGTCAAGAAAACAGTAAATAGCAAGTCGAAGTTTTCTATTGGCAAAAGTAATAGTGATAAGGGTGCAGAACTACTGGTTAGTGGAAGCCTTACTTTAAAATGGGATGATAAAAATGCAGAGTGGAAGTTCCATGAAGGCAGTATGGCTTTAGTAGGTGAAGCAAGCTTTAAAAAAGGAAAACAATTTGTAATAGTATGTGTACCCGTATATGTAGAGGGTGAGATAATCGGCAAGCTAGAAGCCGCCCTTGACTTTGATTATAGTGAAAAGAAATTGAAGTTGATTGGACGTATAACCCCTACACTCACAGGAAATATATATGCAGGATTAGGTAGCGAGTATGTAGGTGTAGGTATATATGGAAAAATAGAGCCCTCTGTGGATTTTAAATTCCAAAAAGATGGGACAGATATTTTCTTCAAAATGATTATGGAGTTGGGTGGAGAAGTAAGATTTTTATTTTTTAAAGCAAGGGAAAAAGTCTTTGAACATACATGGGAGGATACGATAAAAAAGGGTACATCGGATAAAAATGAAAGTAGCCCTGCCATGGCAAGAAGTATGGAATCCGATTATTTTGCATCGGCCTTTGAAGAGATAGACAGAGTTAGAAATACTAATTTCGCCCTAGATTTCAATGAAATGAATGAAGTAAAGCTATGGGATTTAAAGCCTATGGAAAGAACGGGTTCAAATAATAGTATGATGTTTAGAGCATTAAGGACTGATGAAGATGGGGATATTATTTCAAAGGATGTTTTTGGTGATGCTAAACCTAAGGTTGTAGAGCTAGAGGATGGATACCTAGGTGTCTGGATAGATGATATTAAAGAGCGTTCGGATATGAATAGAACAGCAGTTGTTTATTCCATATTTGATGAAGAAAATTGGTCGGAACCTATTCAGATAAACAATGACAATACTGCTGATTTTAACGCTGATTTAGCAATGACCTCAAGGGGAGGGGCGGCAGTTTGGCAAAACACATCAAAGGAATTAGATGATACTGCCACAATAAAGGATTTTATGGCTAATACAGAAATCAAAGCAAGTACCTTTGAAGTACCTTCTAAATCTGAAGCAAATCAATGGAATAATACCATAGCTTTAACCGATGACCTGTATTATGATGGAGTGCCTAGTATTTCCTTTGATGGATCAAGGGGTATGGTAGTCTGGAGTAAATATAAAAAGGATGATTTAAGCAGCTTAAATACCATAGCAGATATTTTAAATGCTGACCCTAAGTACATAGATATAATGTTTTCAAAATGGGATGGAAATCAGTGGAGTGAACCACAGACAGTTATATCAAATGAAGGGTCCCTTTCAAAGGGTTCTTTAGCCTATGATGGGTACAGGGCTATCTATGCATATGAAGCTGATAAAGATTTAGACTTCATTACATCAATTGATAAGGAAATAAACATAATAACCTATGATGATACTGGGGAAGAAGCTAAAGGGCAGTGGAGTGAACCCATCAGTATAACCAGTAATGGAGTATCGGACACAAATCCTAGGGTTATATATTATGAAAATAAACCTGTTTTGTTCTGGAATCAAGATGGGAAAATCGTTTATGTTAGAGATTTTGAAACAAAGGATATTGAAGTCGCCGTCGAAAATGTTAGTAAAGGAATCGGATTTGAAATATCTCAAAATAATAAGGGTATAATGACCCTAGCATGGACAGAGGGCTCTGGGAAAATATTCACTTCAGTATTTGACCCAGAAAGTAATATATGGAGTCAAAAGCTAGAAATTACAGACACAAATAGTGAAAAACTTGAAGGAGATGCTGGGAGTAAGATTAGTCGTTATTTTGACGCTTCCTTGAATGATAAAGGGGATATAATGGCTTTATATGACTGTGTTGAATTAGTTGAAAAAGCTGGAGGGATAGAAGCCGGAAGAACCGATTTAAAATACGCAAGCTATGAAATAGGAAACGATTTAGCTATCAATGGGGCAAGTATTAGTTTTTCTAACGATAATCCTATGCCGGGAAACAATATAACTATATCTGCATTATTACAAAATCTAGGGGAATTTGTGCAGAAAAATATCGAAGTTTCATTCTATGATGGTGATCCAGAAGATGGAGGAATACTAATAGATACGGTAGAAATAACTGATATATTAGGTGGTAAAGAAGATAAAATTGTATCTACCGACTGGAATATACCAATAGAACAGAAAAACCATAATATATATATAATAGTAGATCCTAAGAATAGAAAGATGGATAGGGATAGATCAAATAATATAGCAGCTTCAAATATTGTTAAACCTGATCTCGAAATTTCAGATATAAAAACTAGAACATTGCAGGATAAAAGAAAGCTGTATGTAAAAATCAATAATAATGGTAGTGTAATAGCTGAAAATTCATTATTGGAATTATATGTAGAGGGAAAGGAGGAAAGAAGATTAATCGATACAGTACATCTAGGGGACATAACTCCAATGGCACAGATTGAAAAGAGTATTGAGTGGACACCGAAGGATAGTGATTTTAATGAAGGCTTTGCAAAATTAGACTTTATAGTAGATTCTGATACCGATGATTACGATTATTCTAATAATATTTATGGGTATAATGAGAAACCAATAGAAAAGAAAGAAGCCCTTGTACCTAAGTCCCTCAAGCTTAATAAATCAAATTTAAAATTAGGAGTAAATACTACAGAAACATTGATCGAAGTATTTTCCCCCATGGATTCAGAGTACAAAAAGGTTATATGGAGTATCGATAATCCCTCTATAGCCCATGTAGATCAAAATGGAAGGGTTAAAGGAATTAACAAAGGCACTGGGGTTATTACTGCCAAGACAGAAGACGGTATATTACAGGCTCAGTGTACAGTAGAGGTAACTGATCCACCCTTTGTAGTGCTAAGTGGAGATACTGAGATGAGGATAACAAGGGGAGATACATTTACAGACCCAGGTGCTAAGGCATACGATGGAGAGACAGATATATCAAAGAGAATTGAAGTAACGGGGGATGAAATTGACACGTCGATTGTGGGTTCGAATGAAATATATTATTATTGTACCAGCGAAGAAGGGGTGGCTTCACAAGTCAAGGTGAGAAAGGTAATAGTAGCCCCGGAAAAGGTAAAGTTAAGTAATCGGGATAATGGTATTAAAGTAATGGGGGTTGAGGGATTAGCTGGATTGAAATTGTACGATATAAATGAAAATCTCATAAAAGCTGTTAATGTGATGGATGCTTCAAATGATTATATATTTAAAAATATAGATGGTGATAGGGGTTATTATGTATCCCAAACAGTTAGGGGTATAGAAAGCGAATTATCCTATATAAAAGTTGATAAAGACAGTAACGCACCGGTAGATAAAGAAAATAATTATGTTCAAAAGAAAAAACATAAACCAAAATCCAAAAAGTATTATGATAAAAAGGTTATTAAATTGGATAAAGGAAGACAAAGGATTACATATACAGTAAATAAAGATGTAATCGACCTGCTAAAAAATTCTACTAAACAAGATATTGATATGGTATATGAAGCTAAGGACTCTGATGTAAGTAATATAAGGATACCAAATAATTTATTATCCCATTTTGATGATAGAAATATAAGTATAAATATAAACAAGGTAAAGCTTAAGCTAAGTAAGGAATTGATAAAAAAATATAATGATAATGGTAAAGATATCAATTTAGAGATTAGTTTAGGGGATATAGAAGGGATTAAAAAAATACAGCGGGATGTTAAAATAATTGGGAGTCCTATAGAAATTAAGGCTGATATCAATATGAATACCGATGTATATGTTCCCTTAGATGGAGAGCTATTATTAGAAAGGGGCATGGAACTAAGGAAGTATTTAGATAAACTAAGGGTTCTAGTGGTTCACAGTGATGGAGATATAGAATACAAAAAAGGAAATATCTCATATGATCAAAGGGGCAATCCCATTGGAATAAAGGTTACTGTAGACAGATTTAGTACATTTGCTATTGTGAAGGAACAGAATCCAATAATGAAAAATATAAGCTTTAAGGATATAGAAGGAATGTGGGCCAAGGAGTATATAGAACAATTAGTTCTAAAGGGTGCTGTCAGTGGATATCCCGATGGATATTTCAGACCTGATAAAAACATAACTAGGGGAGAATTTGTATCTATAATATCAAAAGCTTTCGATTTAAAGGATAAGAAGGGGATAGTTTATAGTGATACCAAAAATCATTGGGCTAGAGAATATATAGATATGGCTGCTGCTGGAGGAATAGTAAAGGGATATAATGAGAATAGTTTTGGACCTAATGATTTCATCACTAGAGAACAGATGGCAGTAATAATCTCAAGAATCATTGAAAACCAAAATCAATCTAATAAACAAGACTTCAAAGACTGGAATGAAATAGCCGATTGGGCAAAGGCATCGGTTGAAAAAACATACAATAATAATATAATAAATGGATATCCAGATAAAACATTTAAACCTAAAAAATATGTTACCCGTGGGGAGGCTGCAACGGTAATAATAAAAGCTTTAAATCAAAACTAACAAATCAAATTTTGATAATTTTCTAGAATATACCGGGGAAACCCGGTTTTTTTTCATTACAATCATAAAAAATTTTATAATATGCTACGTTCTAGATTGTTTTTTTGATATAATGTAATTATTCTTTTTGACAATAAGGAAGGTGGAATAATATGAACCCCAAAATGAAAAAAACTGTAGCAATAGCTATAGCGGCTATTATGATTTTTGGATTGTTTTCAGGTATGATATTTTCATTTGCTAGTTTATAAAGAAAAACAGCGTCTTAGGACGCTTTTGTTTTTGATAAAGTAAAGGAATAGATCGAGAACATAACGATCTTACTCGCACCATTAAAGATAACTTATTACCTAAACAAAATCTTTCGACTCGGCCCAAGCAAATCACTACCCGTAATGATGGTTTGTTCGACCCTGCATCATATCTTAACAACCCTATGCAATCTTTCGACCAGATAGGATCATTGGCAGTATAATGTATTACCAATATACTACATCGACACCATGCAGAATCTTCGCTCGACCCTATATGATAGGTTGGGATCCTATTATAATAATACAAAAGTACGACCATAATACAACCTTTCCCAACCATATAAAATCTTCCCTCCGACTGGATACCAGCCATACTAGACCAGTAAACAATCTTTGGTCGACCCATATACACCCTAGATTATAGAGCATATATAGATCTTCGCTCAACCGTTATGTCCCCGACACTATATATTATGGACGATAATGTGGAGTATATACTAAAATACATAATGTAGTTTTTTCCATTTATAATCCTTTTTTATAGGTTTTTGCTTTTCACTGCAAAGGCTCCACATTTTTTCCCCGAGCTTCTAAGAACCGCAATTGATGGTATCAGACTGGTCTTAAAGCCAAAATATCTACAACCCCTTGGACTGTTTTGATCCCATGTTATATAAAAATACTTACATTTAAAACAATCTATTCTATCCCTTTGTGACATACATAATCTCCTTTTGACCTAGTCTAAATTATTCATAGAAAATTTAAAACTTTGCTGTGTCCTTTTATTTCTAAAGCATTAATCGAGGAAATTGCATAACTCTTACTTGGCACAATTGCATATGCGAATATCATCCTATATTTAATTGCTTAAGATATAAGCATATTTGATGGTATAGCTTTAAGAATTTTAAAACTACATGTAGCAGATGGTTTTCACAGAAAGTAATTATGCAATTTGCTCAATCGAAAATCAAGACTTATTTATAAATATTACTCTATTTTTTTGAAATTTACAACGGGGTTAAAATATACCCATTATTTAACATGGGCTTAGTGGAATATAACGAGTAAATAGTACAAAAAATTTATACTGAATGAAATAAAAAAATAGGGTGATTTTATGAAAAGTGTAGGATTAGTATTACAAGGTGGAGGGATGAGGGGAGTATATACTTCAGGAGTACTAGATTTTTTTATGGATAAAGATTTGTATTTTTCATATATTATAGCTGTCTCGGCTGGGGCGTGCAATGCAATAGCATATATTACAGGAAAAAGAGGATTTGGAAAGAAAATTTGTATAGATTATATAAGTAATAATAAATACATAAGCTATAAAAACCTATTAACCAAGGGGAGTATAGTAGATATGGATTTCATATTTGATAAAGTACCAAATACACTAGACCCCTTTGATCTTGACGAAATAGCTAATTGCGATAACAAATTTATTATTGCCGCCACCGATTGTAATAATGGAAATCCCGTATATATAGATGTGGATAACTGTAATGACATCATTACAGCCATAAAAGCATCTAGTAGTGTACCCTTTGTAACAAAAACCGTGGGATTTGAAGATATGAATCTTTTGGATGGAGGCATATCAGATCCTATACCCATAAAAAAATCAATAAAGGATGGAAATAATAGAAATGTAATAGTTTTAACTAATGAAGATGGATATACACAGAAAGCTTTCAAAATGAAAAGACTGGCCAATAGAATGTATCCAGACTATAGGGATTTAGTAAAATCAATCCTAGATTGTCATACATTATATCATGAAACTATTGACTATATAAAAGAACTTGAAACTGAAAAAAAAGTTTTTATTATAAGACCAAGCAGATATTTGAAGCTAAAAACATTTGATAGAAATACTACAAGAGTTAAAGAACTATATGAATTAGGCTACAGGGATGCTGAAGAAAAATACCTTGAGCTAAGGACCTGGTTACAATAATAAATATATATAATGGATGTGATGTCTGGATAAGTGTGGTATATTAATGAGATGAAAACTAAGGGGGTTATACTTCCTTAGTTTTTATATATTTTTAAAACGTATTGTAAGGGAACTAAAAATTGGAACCAGAAAAGCTTGTTCAGAAGATTTTGTTAATACTCTTGTATTTTTGTGAATAATATAATATTGTATGATAGAGAACAGGGCAAATATAAAAAATAAACTAGTCATCTTACTAGTTCCTTTTATTATTTTCTGACTCGACTTGTTCACTTTTTCCATATGCCTAGGGTGGTTTAGATTGTAAAGAAAGAGGTATATAAATTATGAAAAAATTTAACTATCTAATAAATAAAGCAATAGAAGAAGCAGCGAAGGCTCATAGTACCCAGTACAGAAAGGTAACGAAAATCCCATATATAGTCCATCCCTTTGAAGTAGCTCTCATTTTACAGGAAAATAGTGCCAGTGAAGAAGTAATTGCAGCCGGGATACTACATGATACCCTAGAAGATACAGAGCTTACCAAGGAAGAGATAAGGGACATATTTGGAGATAGGATACTGGAGCTGGTTTTAGGAGCCTCTGAGGAACTGGATGATAGGGAAAACACTCCTTGGCATGATAGAAAGCTCCATACAATAGAGCATTTAAAAAATGCTCCAAGGGATGTAAAGATGATTGCCTGTGCAGACAAGCTTAGCAATATAAGGAGTATGATTAAGGGCTATGATGATATGGGAGATAGACTATGGGATAGATTTAATGCACCCTATGGAAAACAAAAGTGGTACTATCACAGCTTAGTCGATAGTTTAAAAGAGCTTCAAGAGTTTAAAATGTACAGTCAGTTTAAAGAGGCAGTTAACTACTTATTTTAGTTGCAATGGGGTTGTAAATATAGAAGGAGAGGATATCATATTGTCGAAAAAGGAGTTTGAGATTACTAAACTGGAGATTCAAAAGAGGAATAGCAACAGAATATCCATATATATAAATGATAAATATGCCCTTGGGGTACATAAAGATATAGTATATAAATTAAATTTAGAAAAAGGCAAGCTTATAGATGAAGATTTTATAGAAAAAATAATAAAAACAGAAGAACAAAAAAAAGCAAATGATTATGCAATCAAGCTGTTATCCTATAGACAAAGAAGCGAAAAAGAAATAAATGATAGAATGAAACAAAAGGGTTATGAAGGAGAAGTGATTGATAAGACCATAGGATGGTTAAGGGAATACAGTCTTGTAGATGATATGGACTTTGCTAAAGAATATACTAAGGCAAAAGCAAAAAAGTATGGTAAAAGTAGAATAAAGATGGAGCTTTCTAGAAAAGGCGTTGGCGATGATATAATAACTAACATATTAGAAGATGAATTAAATTTTGAAAAACAATATAATGCTGCCCTCCAGCAAGCAAAGAAAAAAGTCAAAGCATACAAAGGAGAAGAAAGACAAGCTGTATATAGAAAATTGGGCTCCTATCTCCAAAGAAGAGGATTTTCCTATGAGATAATATCTAAAATATTAAAAGAACTTCTGTAGAAACATGATTATGGAATCAAAATTGAGAAATAAGGCAAAAAAGTATTTACAATAAACTTTATAGTGATATAATATCTATGATGATATTAAAGGTACTTTAGACCAATGGAAATCCATTGGTCTTTTAAATATAGAAACTCAATAAAGCTTTTACATTTTCATTCCTCGAATATCCTTAAAAAGTTGTCTATTCAAGAGATCAAAATGTAGATTTATTAGTGTGTTCTAAATAATTAAACTAAAAAAATTATACAACTATGGTATTATGCATATAATGTTTTATGGTATAATTAAGTGGTTATAATAGTTTAAACTTAGTGTTTTTAGTTAATAATGGAAATATTAAAATACAATAAGGAGGAAAAAATAATAATGGATTCAACAATAGTAAAAAAGGAAAATAATAAGGTTACTTTACAAATTAACGTAAGTGCTGAAGAGTTTAATAAAGCTGTTCATCAATCATATTTAAAGAACAGAAAAAGATTCAACATTCCTGGATTTAGAAAAGGAAAGGCACCTAGAAAAGTAATCGAAATGCAATATGGAGAAGGAGTTTTCTATGAGGACGCTATAAATATAGTACTTCCAGAAAAATACGATAGAGCTGTTGAGGAGCATAATTTAGAACCTGTTGATAGACCGGATATAGATATTGAGAACATTGAAAAGGATAAGGATTTAGTTTTTACAGCTTCTGTAACAGTAAAGCCAGAAGTTAAATTAGGGGAGTATAAAGGTATAGAAGTAGAAAAAATTGAGTATAATGTAACTGACGAGGATGTAGACAACGAAATAGAAAAAATGAGGGATCAAAACTCAAGATTAGTCAATATTGAAGATAGACCTGTACAAAACGATGACAATGTTATCATCGACTACAAGGGATTTGTTGGTGATGAGCAATTTGAAGGTGGAACTGCTGAAAACCAAACTTTAGTTATTGGATCAAAATCATTTATTCCAGGTTTTGAAGAGCAATTAATTGGTGCAAATATTGGGGATGAAGTAGAAGTTAAGGTTACTTTCCCTGAGGAATATCATGCAGAAAACTTAGCAGGGAAAGATGCCGTTTTCAATGTTAAAGTTAACGAGATTAAATTTAAAGAATTACCTGAATTAGATGATGAATTTGCTAAAGATGTAAGTGAATTTGATACATTAGATGAACTAAAGAATGATACAAAAAAGAAAATGGAAGAAAGTGCTAAGGATAAAGCAGAAAAGGAATTAAGAGAAAAGGTATTAGACAAAGTAGTAGAAGCTATTGAAGTTGAAATTCCAGAGGCTATGGTTGAGACTGAAATAGACAATATGCTTAGAGATTTTGATTTCCAACTAAGATACCAAGGATTAGATTTAGAAAAATATCTACAATTTACTAACAGTAAAATTGAAGATTTAAGAAAACAAATGAGAGATGATGCATACAATAGAGTGAAAACGTCTTTAACTTTAGGAGCTATTGGTGAATCAGAAAAAATCGAAGCAAATGATGAGGATTTAGAACAAGAATTTGAAAAAATGGCAGAAAGTCATAAAACAACTGTTGAAAAATTAAAAGAATCTTTTAAAGAAGAAAACTTTGGGTATATTAAGAATACTATTAAAGTTAGAAAAACAATTGACTTTTTAGTGGAAAATGCTAATGTAGCTTAATTAAATTATAAAGAAGTGAGGAGTGAGGTTATATGGCTTTAGTACCTGTGGTAGTTGAGCAGACTAATCGTGGGGAAAGATCCTACGATATATATTCTCGACTACTTAAAGAGAGAATAATTTTTTTAGGCGAGGAAGTAAATGAACATACTGCTAGTTTAGTTGTGGCCCAGCTACTATTCTTAGAGGCCGATGATCCAGATAAGGATATTCATATTTACATAAATAGTCCTGGGGGGTCTATAACTGCTGGTATGGCTATTTATGATACTATGCAATTTATCAAGCCCGATGTAGCTACAACCTGCATTGGAATGGCAGCTAGTATGGGGGCATTCTTACTTGCTGCGGGCACAAAGGGTAAGAGATTTGCACTTCCTAACGCAGAAATAATGATACATCAACCACTTGGTGGTACAAGGGGTCAAGCTGAAGACATTAAAATACATGCAGAGAGAATCTTGAAAATGAGAGATAAGCTTAATAAAATATTAAGTGAAAGAACAGGGCAACCTTTAGAGACAATAGAAAAAGATACCGATAGAGATAACTTTATGGATCCAGAAGATGCTATGAAGTATGGATTGATTGATAAAGTTATTACTTCTAGGAAATAACACAAGAGAGGTGTAGCGATGTCTAGATTTGATGACAGAAGCAAAAGCAAGCTAAAATGCTCTTTTTGTGGCAAATCGCAGGATCAAGTTAAAAGACTTATAGCAGGTCCTAATGTATATATTTGTGATGAATGTATAGAGCTTTGTCAAGAAATTATTCATGAAGAATTTGAAGAAAATTTTGATATAGTAACATCGGAGCTTCCTAAGCCGAGGGAGATTAAAGATATTTTAGACCAATATGTAATTGGTCAAGATTTAGCAAAAAAGGCTTTGGCTGTGGCTGTGTACAATCATTATAAAAGGATTGATCAGGATACTAAAAGTGATGATGTAGAACTTCAAAAAAGTAATATATTATTACTTGGTCCTACTGGGTCAGGTAAAACCCTTCTTGCACAGACATTAGCTAAAATATTGAATGTACCATTTGCCATAGCTGATGCTACGTCACTTACTGAAGCTGGTTATGTTGGAGAAGATGTAGAAAATATTATTTTAAAGCTAATACAAGCAGCGGACTTTGATATAGAAAAAGCAGAGCGAGGTATAATTTATATAGATGAGATAGATAAGATTGCTAGAAAAACCGACAATCCATCTATTACTCGTGATGTGAGTGGTGAAGGAGTACAGCAGGCCCTATTAAAGATACTTGAAGGAACTGTTGCAAGTGTTCCACCTCAAGGTGGAAGGAAGCATCCCCATCAAGAGTTCATACAAATTGATACTGGAAATATATTATTTATTTGCGGTGGAGCCTTTGATGGTATAGAAAAGATAATCCAAAAGCGTACTGGTAAGAAAGCTATGGGCTTTGGTGCTAATGTACAAAGTAAGGCTCAACTTGATATAGGTAAAATTTTAGAGAAGATAGAGCCAGAGGATTTATTGAAATATGGATTAATACCAGAATTTGTGGGAAGGGTACCTGTTGTAGTATCCCTACATGAACTGGATGAAGAAGCTCTTGTTAAGATATTAACCGAGCCAAAGAATGCTTTAGTAAAACAATATAAAAAATTATTTGATCTTGACGAAGTAGATGTAGAGTTTGAAGAAGAGGCTCTAAGAGCTGTTGCCAAAATGGCAATCGATAGAAAAACTGGGGCGAGAGGCCTTAGAAGTATACTTGAGAATTCTATGCTTGAGGTTATGTATGACATACCATCAAGGGAGGATATAACCAAGTGTATTGTGACAAAAGAGACAATAGATAAAAAAATTCCACCTACTTTAGTTCTTGCTGATCAAAAAAAGAAAAAGACTAGAAAAAAGAATGAAGAAACTGCTTCATAATGAAATGATTGATTAAGGCGAGTCAAAGTGGCTCGCTTTCTTATTACCTGTACAAAAAGTATAAGAAAATTTAAAAATGTAAAATATAATATTAATAATTTAATGCTGGAACTTGGAACCAATAAAAGTACGTTATAAAAATGCAATAAAGTTTTGTTCTTTATACTTACTTTTATTTTCTAATGAGTCCTCAAACAAAGGAGGGAATGTTATGGAAGATAATAAAAACATAGAATTGCCATTGATACCACTTAGAGGTCTTTCTGTTTTCCCATATATGGTTCTTCATTTTGATGTTGGTAGAGAGAAATCTATAAAAGCCTTGGAAGAAGCAATGGTAAAGGATCAGACTATATTTCTAACTACTCAAAAAGAGATAGATATAGATTTACCTACCACTGAAGATTTTTATGAAATAGGCACAATTTCGAAGATTAAGCAAATGCTTAAATTACCAGGCGATGCTATTAGAGTGCTTGTTGAAGGAATTAGTAGAGGTAAAATGATTAATGTAGTACATGAGGACCCATATTTTAGAGCGGAGATAGAAGAGTACGTATTAGAAACACAAGATCTTGATAAAGAGCTGGAAGCTATGATGAGGGTTGTTCTTGATGCCTTCGAAAATTATGTAAGTGTTAGCAATAAGATTTCTCCCGAGGTGATAATTAGTGTATCATCCATTGAAGAGGCTGGAAGGCTTGCAGATGTCATTGCATCCCATATGCTTCTTAAGACTGACCAAAAACAAGAGATTTTGGAAGCCTTTGACCCAAAGGATAGACTTGAGGTTCTTTATAGAATACTTCTAAAGGAAGTAGAAATATTAGAGGTTGAAAAGGAAATCAATACTAAGGTTAGAAGACGAATAAATAGATTACAGAAAGAGTATTATCTAAAGGAGCAGCTTAAAGCAATAAAAGAAGAGCTTGGAGAAGATATAGAGTACGATGATGAAATAGAAGGGTTCTATGACAAAATTGCAAAGATTAAGCTTCCTAAAAAGGTTGAAGAAAAGGTTTATAAAGAGATAGACAGACTTTCTAAGCTTTCCCAGGGGTCCGCTGAGGGTGGAGTTATAAGAACCTATGTAAATTGGATATTAGATTTACCTTGGAATAAGAAAACCAAAGACTCTATTGATATTAAGAAGGCTAAAGAAATCCTAGATGAAGATCATTATGGCTTAAAATCTGTTAAGGAAAGAATTCTTGAATATCTTGCAATCAGAAAGCTTGCTAAAAAAATGAAGGGCCCTATTATTTGTCTAGTAGGACCTCCTGGAGTAGGAAAAACCTCTATAGCGAAGTCCATTGCAAGATCGTTGAATAGAAAGTTCGTTAGAATGTCCCTTGGTGGGGTTAGAGATGAAGCGGAAATCAGAGGACATAGAAGGACATATATAGGTGCAATACCAGGAAGAATTATTTCTGCTATTAAGGACGCTGGTTCTAAAAATCCAGTATTCCTATTTGATGAGATAGATAAGGTTAGTAGTGATTTTAGAGGAGATCCTGCATCCGCATTATTGGAAGTCCTAGATCCTGAACAAAATAAGGAGTTCACAGATCATTATCTAGAAGTACCATTTGATTTATCTAATGTAATGTTTATCACTACAGCAAATACCTTGGGGACTATACCAAGACCTTTATTAGATAGAATGGAAATAATTGATGTTTCAGGGTATACAGAGGAAGAAAAGACTATAATTGCTAAGAAATACCTTGTTCCAAAGCAAATAAAGGAGCATGGAATGGAGCCCGATAATCTTCAGATATCTGAACAAACAATAAGAGGGATTATCAACGGCTATACTAGAGAATCTGGAGTAAGGGGATTAGAAAGGCAAATAGCAACTGTGTGTCGTAAGGCAGCAAGACATATAGTTGAAAATGATTCAAAGATAATCAGAGTAAATACCACTAGTTTAAATAAATATCTCGGAATATCTAGGTATAGATATGAAAAGGTTAAGGACAAAAACGAGATAGGAATTACTACAGGTCTTGCATGGACAAGAGTCGGAGGAGATACTCTGTCTATAGAGGTTACACCTATGAAGGGTACCGGTAAGCTGGTATTGACTGGTCAGCTGGGCGATGTTATGAAGGAATCTGCTAGGGCTGGGTTGAGTTATATACGTTCTAGAGTAGATAAATTAGATATTGATGAAGAGTTTTATAAAAAAAATGATATACATATACATATACCGGAAGGAGCAATACCAAAGGATGGACCTTCAGCTGGTATAACCATGGCTACGGCAGTTATTTCAGCCCTTGAGAAAACCCCTGTAAATAGAAATGTTGCAATGACAGGTGAGATTACCCTAAGAGGTAGAGTATTACCTGTTGGAGGAATAAAAGAAAAAGTTTTGGCCGCAAATAGGGCTGGCATAAAGAAAATACTTTTACCAATAGAAAATGAAAAGGATCTTACAGAGATACCAGATACGGTTAAAAGAAAATTGGAGTTTGTATTGGTAGAGCATATGGATGAAGTATTAAAGCATGCACTGGTAAAGGGAGAAAATAATAATGAAGATTAGAAGCTGTGAATTTATAATTAGTGCTGTTCACAAGAATCAGTATCCCTTGGATGAAATTCCGGAAATAGCTTTAGCTGGAAGATCAAATGTAGGAAAATCTTCATTAATCAATATGCTATTAAATAGAAAAAAACTAGCTAGAACTAGTTCTACTCCCGGCAAAACCCAGACTATTAACTTTTACCTTATAAATAATGAATATCATCTTGTGGACTTACCCGGATATGGGTATGCAAGGGTTTCTAAAAAAAGTAAAGAAGAGTGGGGTAAAATAATAGAAACTTACCTAACAACCCGTGAAAAATTGGTTGAAGTTATACAGCTGGTAGATATAAGACATAAACCCACTCAGCAAGATATACAAATGTATAATTGGATAAGGCACTTTGGGTTTAAAGGTATAGTTGTTGCTACAAAACTGGACAAGATTAAGAGAAGTCAGAGACAGAAACAAATTAGCTTAATTAGGAAAACACTAGAAATGAGTAAAGACGATGTATTGATACCTGTATCCTCTATGAATAGGGAAGGTAAAGAAAAACTCTGGGAGGCTATAGGCAGTACATTTATTCAAAAAGGATATGATATAACCATAGAAGAAGCAGCTGAGATTTAACCTTCAGCTGCTTTCTTTTTTTACTCTACTAGTTCAAACATATCCTTGCCAACACCGCAAACAGGACAAACCCAATCATCTGGAATATCTTCAAAGGCTGTACCTGGAGCTATTCCCCCATCTGGATCGCCTACCTCAGGATCGTATTCATAACCACATGGTACACATCTGTATTTTTTCATATTATATTCTCCTTTCAAATTCACTAATTTATGCATATTATTGATACAATTAGATTATACCCACAGGATAACTATTTAAAACATAAATTAATATTTTAAGGAGAGAATCATAATATGTATGTTTAACTTAGCCTATTTGTCAATAATTCATATCCTCAATTTCCAATTCTCTTCTCATATCCTCCGAGACATATTTCTTAATAATGATATTCTCCAAGATTAATCTCTCAATAACATATGCAACTGTGGCGAAGGCAAGAACGATGAATATTGGACTTATATATTTTATGGCATAATAGATCAAAACAATTAGTGACAAGCATGATATGGAAGTAAACAAGTGCTTATGGGCCAGTAGAAATGAATTGATTATTGCTTGTTTGATATTTAAGTCTATTTTTGCTAACATAGGGAATAGAAATAATGATACAATGGATATTTCAAATATCATAAAATATTGTGTACTTAATACTAAAAATGAATACCCCCCAAATATGGATATGTTTCTTAAAACTAAAGTCATTGACATAGATAATATAATAAAGCAAATTGAAAGTAAAATTCCTTGCCTTACATTTTCCTTAAAGCCCTTTACAAAGTGGTAAAGTAGTCTACCCTGCTGCTTTCTCATGGATTCATAGATAGTATAAACCATGGCAATACAAGCAGGGACAAAGGTGATACCAAAGCCTGATGCCGCCACTAAAATGAATATGATATTGAGTACCATTAAATCAAAGAGGGATGTTCCAAAACGATGAAAGAAACCGTCAATATTGAAAATATTCATGGATGCCTCCTGGTTACTTTATTAGCTTAAGAAGTAAAGATATAATGCAAGTATAGTCCTTTAAAAAGATTATGTCAAAGGATGGTGTGAATATGATAAAAGACAAATTTAAAAATTATTCAATTAGTAAAAAAATAATATATATATATCTACCCCTTAGCATAATCCCCTTGATTATAGTTGCTACTATAATCTCAGCTATTTATAAATCTAGGGTTAAAGAGGCCAGCTATAGAAATATAATTGATAGTTCTAAATTGATCATTAGCAAAATTGACGAAATGGTTAAGGATGTAAATGATTGTTCCAATATGTTAACTATAAATCTGAATACAATAATTGATGAGGTAAAGGAAAATGAAAATTATTCAGATTTTGAAAAAACGGTTGATATCAATAGAGAACTGAACAATGCTAAGATAATATTCTCAGAGGTGGAATCCATATCATTTGTAGATCGTGAAGGGAATAATTATTTTACTGATTATAGATTAAAAGAGTATCTAGCAAAAAATTATAACTGGGATACTATGGGGAAGGTTTTTGAAAGTACAGGGAAAAGTCTATGGTTGGATATGAAAAAGATAAATCATTGTATGGAAGATACTGAAAAACAATTAATCACAATGGGGAAAAAGGTTATACATATCAAGAGTGGCAAAACCCTGGGTTACCTTTTTTTAAATGTATCCGAGGACACATTTTCTTCAATGTTTAGAGGACAAGAAATAGACTATTTTTTAGTGAGTGGTAGTAAGATCATATCTTCAAAGGATAATAGCAAATTAAATGCCGAGACAACTAAGGAAATCATACAAGCAGTGAAGGGCAAGACAGAGGAGTCAATAATTACTGAAATCAATGGTTCAGATCATATAATAGTAAATGTGCCCCTTGAGTTTGAAAGCTGGAACCTAGTTGGAAGCACTGACCTAAGTACATTAACCGATGACCTATCTAAGATTACCATGCTGATAATAATAACTCTATTTACAAGCATTGTTATACAGATAATCGGAGCCAAAGTGCTTTCATATCTTATAGTAAATCCAATTAACAAGGTGAGAGAGAAAATGAAGCTTATTGGAGAAGGGAATTTTAACGTTTACTTTGAAGTAGAAGGCAATGATGAGATAGGTATGTTTTTAAGGACTTTCAATAGGATGGCTATACGAATAAAGAATCTTTTAAGAAAGGTTGAGGAAAAGGAAAGTCAAAAAAGAGAATATGAACTGGCTTTAATACAACAGCAGATCAAACCCCATTTTTTATACAATACCCTGGATATTATTTATATGCTTTCGGAGATGGATATGAAAAAGGAAACCCTTAAGGCCACTAAATCTTTAGCTGATTTTTATAGAGGAACACTCAGTAATGGAAGACAAATAATATCAATCCAAGAGGAAATATCGGCATTAGAGGATTATCTATATATTCAAAACCTTAAATACAGCGATGTTTTTGAGTACAGCATTGAAGTAGATAAAGATATTTTAAAATACAACATCATGAAGCTGACGTTACAGCCCCTAGTAGAGAATGCTATATATCATGGGTTAAAGCCTAGGGGTAGGCTTGGCAAATTAAATATCATAGGAAGAAGTATTGAAAACAAGATTGAAATTGCCGTCAAGGATGATGGTATAGGAATGAGAGAAAAGGCTGTAAGTAGATTAAATAAATCAGAATTAGGGAAAAAGCAACAGCATTTTGGACTGTTTAGTGTAAAAAATAGGATAACCCTATACTTTGGAGATGAAGCTGGTCTAAAAATAATTTCTAAGGAAAATGAGGGAACAACTATTATTATTACATTACCAAAGGTTGAGGGGGACATGGCATGATCAATGTAATGATTGTTGATGATAGGCCTCTTTTTAGAGAATATCTTATAAAGAAGTTTGAGTGGGATAAATATGGGTTTAATATCTGTGGTGAAGCAAAAAATGGAGTTGAAGCCTTGCAAAGGGCTAAAGAAACACCTCCCGATGTACTTCTAACGGATATAAATATGCCCTTGATGAATGGTCTTGAATTGTCGGAAAGACTTATTGAGGAATATCCGGATATGGGTGTTGTATTAATAACGGCCCATAGTGAATTTGAATATGCTAAAAAGGCCCTTGAGATAGGGGTATGCAGCTACATAGTCAAACCCTTTGAAAAAGAAGAGCTTATTCTAACCCTTTTAAAACTCAAGGATAATATCAATAAAGCCAATGAAGAAAATATTCAGAAGGAAGATAAGGAAAGGGATTTACTGGAATTATTACTTCAACAATTAATTTATCGTGAAAAGATTCAAAAGGATGAGGAATTTGAACAACGCTTCTCAAAGCTCGGAATATCCTTTGATTCAAAATCATTTATAGCTTCTGTCATTGAAATTAATAAAAAAGAAGATATAGGTGGTGGGAATCATATCTGGAAAAGAACCATAATAAATATGCTACAGCAAATGTTACAACCGGATCTAAATATGTTTGTAATATCCGATTATGAAGGTAGAATTGTAATTTTATCGGAAACCGATAAAAGGGATGATGAATTTTCAAAGGATGAATTAAGTAAGCTCATGAAGCTAATAAATAAACATTTAGGATTTGATATGACCATTGGGATAGGGAGACTTTATAGGGGGTTTGATGGTATTAGAAAATCATATCTGGAGGGTGTTAGTGCCATTAGATATAGCTTTGAAGTTGGTAATAATAAAATTATTCATTACAGCAAAATTTCTAAAAAAAATAAAGAATATATATTTTACTCTGCAGAGACAAATGAACTCATACTTAAATATTTAAGAAATGGGGATATTCAAGGAATCAACCGGGTGCTTATCCAGTCATATGAAGGGTTGATTATGGAAAAGGCTGAAAATGAATTTACAGAGATGATATACAAGGGGCTTCTATCCGTGCTATTTTCATATATATATCAGTCGGGTAGAGAAATAGATGACATATTGGGGGATAGAAATTATGTAATGCAAAAAACAAGGGAAAAAAACTTAAATAGGCAACTTGAAATACTGATAGACTTTTATGGAAAGACCATAGATTTTTCTAAAAAGTTTGAAAATACTCGTAGTTATAAATTGGTAAAGGGATCGAAAAAATACATAAAAGAAAACTATTTCAGACATGATCTAGCCATAAAGGATGTATCAAAATCCCAGTACATTAATGAAACATACTTGAGATCTCTATTTAAAAAAGAAACTGGTATGACGGTTAATGAGTATATCACAAATATACGGCTTGATAAAACTAAGGAGATTTTGAAAACAACAGAATATAGACTTGCAGATATTGCAGATATGGTTGGATACAATGATTCCAGTTATTTAAGTAAAATATTCAAGAAGAATATAGGAATCAGTCCCAGTAAATATAGGTATAATCATAAATAAATATCAAATAATTACGACAACCCTTTATATTTTGAAAAGTACAAATTATTATCGGATACTACATGGACTTAATACGACCATAGTATTAAGATAAGTATGTAGTCAAGAAATAATATGGGATGAAATAAGGGGGAATTTTTAATGAGGGCAAAACGTTTGATGGCTATTTTTTTAGTTGTAATGATGATGATTTTTGCATTTGCAGGCTGTGCTGCTAAGGAAGAGGCTGATTCAAATGCTTCCCAGGAAAACGTTGACACTAATAGCTCAAAGGATGAAGTAATAAATTTAAAGATTTATGCTCAATATTCAGATGAAGATACAAAGATTCCTTATGATTATGCAGTTCAAGAGCTGGCTAAGGCTTATCCAAATGTAAAACTAGAATTAGACATCCAAAGTCAGGATGACGGACAGAAGCTCCAAACCTATGCGGCAACTGGAAATTTACCAGACATTTTTCAGGTCGGGACATCTCAGATTGAAACCTTCAAGGAATCAAAAAATATTTTACTCCTAGATGAATATGTTAAAAGCACCGGCTTTGATAAAAAGATACACCCGAGTGCCAATAATTTATTGTGGAATAAGGATGGCCATGCATATGCATTTCCCTATGCTGGCAACGAACTAGTACTAATATATTATAATAAGGCATTATTTGAAGAACATGGTGCTAAAGTACCAGAGACATATGAAGAGCTTAAGGCAGCTATTGCTAAATTTAAGGAAGCTGATATAGTACCACTTTCTATCTTTGCAAAGGAGAAATGGATAACAACCGCATTATATGATGTATTTGCAACTAGATTTGATGCAGGTGGAATTAGAAAGCTTGATAGTGGAAATGGTAGTGCAAAGGAAGAGGCATATGTAAAGGCAGCTGAGAAATTACACGAGTTGATAGAATTAGGCTTATTAGCTGATGGGGCAACAAATATGAATTATGATCAGGCGGCATCTTTATTCTACGAAGAAAAGGCAGCCATGTTTATTAACGGACAGTGGGAAATTCAAGCATCTACTGAAAAACTAGGGGATAAGGTGGACTGGATGTTCTATCCTGTGTTCAGTGAAAATCCAGAAGCTAAATATGCCTTTGCAGGGGGAGGTGCCCCCGGTGGATATGCTGTATCACCCCACTCAGATCATAAGGAGCTTGCAGCTGAAGTTGCTGCATTTATCTCAGAGAAATATTGCGAAGCAAAATATCTATATAGGGCAAATCCCCTATTGGCTTTAAAGATAGACCCGTCACTAGAGCCTGTAGAAAAATTTCCTCCAATGATGGAAAAGTTAGCAAGGGAATTGCCAAATATAACATCTACAACAGCATTTGCCTGGGGACTGACAGAGCCAAAGTTCAAGGTAGCAATAGAAGATCAATCACAATTTTTACTAACAGAGGGATATTCCTCTGAAGAGTTTATAGAGGAGCTAGAAAAAATAATCCAAAGATTAAAAAAATAATATGCTATGGGGGGCTGTCTAAATGGGATGGCCCTTTTATTAAGGAAATTTCTTCAAGAAAAATCAGATGAAAATTAAGTAGGGCTGTGTTTATGGGTTTTTATTCTTAAAGGAAAAGAGGATGAGGTATGCAGAGTTTTTTTTCAAATAAAAAGGCAATAGCCATATTTGTTCTTCCGTCCCTGCTTCTATTTACAATCATAGTTTTTTATCCCCTTGCTCAGATATTTATAAAGAGCTTTTATGATTGGAATGGACTAAGTAAGGGGACATTTATTGGACTGGAAAACTACACAAGACTTTTTGAAGATACCACATTTAAGATTTCAATAAAAAACGGATTGATATTTGCGGCTTTCCTAACCATATATCAAATTGGGCTTGGAACTGTACTGGCCTTTGCTGCATCAAATATTAAAACAAAGGCTGGAGGCTTCTTTAGAATCGTATATTTCCTACCTGTTGTTCTTTCAGTGACGGTAGTTTGTCAGCTATGGCTATCGGTTTTTAATTCGGAATACGGATTACTAAATAAAATATTTGAAATGATTGGGATGGCCTTCAGCCAGGATTGGCTTAGTGAAAGGGATAATGCAATATATGTTGTTGCCTTTGTTAATGCGTGGCATTACCTAGGATATCAATTTGCATTAATTCTTGCGGGGATAAAATCTATTCCCAGTCATTACTATGAGGCGGCCCAGATCGATGGGGCATCGCCTTTTCAAGCCCATTTGAAAATCACTGTTCCTATGTTAGCGGAGACCTATCGATTTTGTCTAGTATTAGCTATTACAGGGGGATTAAATGCATTTACCCAGATGTTTATAATGACGAATGGAGGGCCTGGTACTTCAACCTACACCCTTACATATATGATGTATTCATCGGCGTTTAGAGCAACGGAATATGGATACGGTATGGCAGCAGCATCATTTTTAGTTATAGAATGCTTAATAGCAACAATAGTTATTAATAAATTAATAGCCAAGGAAAATATTGTATACTAGGAGGTGTTAAAATGGAGGCCGTTACTAGAAAAGTGAAGAAGAATAAAGTTGGTACAAGGGGAGTTTTTTATAAGGTATTTCTTTGGGTGTATGCTATAGTATCCTTTTATCCTATTATATGGATGATTTTTTATTCATTTAAAAATAATGACGAAATATTCGTATCAAATCCATTTGGGCCACCTAGGGTACTTCGATGGGAAAATTATATTAAGGCATTGACACAATACAATGTACCAAGATATTTCTTGAACAGTGTAATTGTATCTGTTGTTACGGTTATTGTAACCATTTCATTGGCCACTATGTTTGCCTATGCAACGGCCAGAATGAAATGGAAGGGTCAAAATTTTGCGAGGATATTTGTGGCTATTGGTATGTTTATACCGGTTCAATCGATTTTGATCCCCCTAGCGGTATTAGTGAGGGACCTACATCTTTCTAATAAATATTTATCCCTAATAATTCCATACTCAGCCTTCAATCTAGCCTTTTCATCCATGGTATTATATGGATTTCTAAGGAGTATACCTATAGAGCTTGAGGAAGCAGCTTGTATAGATGGAGCAGGGATATTTACAACCTTTTTCAGAATCATTGTCCCAAATTTAAAGCCAGCCATATCAACCCTTACCATCTTTACCTTTTTGCAGGCATGGAATGAATTTCCCATAGCCCTAATATTAATTACTGAGGAAAGCATGAAAACATTACCATTGGGACTACTATTTTTTCAAGGACAGTTTACCACTGATTGGGGAGCAATGGGGGCGGCAATGGCCATTGCTAGCTTACCCACAGTGATAATGTACATATTCTTTAGCAATCAAGTGGAAAAAGCTATAACCATTGGTGGGGCCGTTAAGGGATAAAAATAAATGGGTTTTAAGAATAGAGGTGTAGAAAATGCCCGTTTTTATTAATAAATATAATAAAGAATTTCATTTGAAATCAAAGGGTTCCAGTTATATATTTAAGGTTTTGAGCAATGGACATCTAGGTCAGCTATATTATGGAAAGGCAATTAGACATAGGGATGATTTTTCATATCTATTGCAATTACCAAATGAACCCGTAGGGAATGCATCATTTGTCTATGAGGGTGATAATATTTTCACCATGGAAGTGATAAAACAGGAATATCCTTCATATGGAACAACGGATTACAGGGAGCCTGCAATCCAGGTGATTCAAGAAAATGGCAGTAGAATAACGGATTTTAAATACAAGGAATATAAACTATACAAAGGTAAGCCTAAATTAAAGGGGCTTCCTGCAACCTATGTGGAGGATAAAAGTGAGGCTTCCACCTTGGAAATTATTTTATATGATGGAGTAATTGATGCTGAACTAAGGTTGATATATTCAGTTTTTGAAAACTATAATGCTATAACAAGAAGTGTAAAGATAACCAATAAAGGAAAGCAGAAGCTAAACATAGATAGGATAATGGGTATAAGTATAGACCTCCCCGATTCCGACTTTGAAATGCTTCAGCTGGATGGGGCATGGATCAGGGAGAGGCATATAAATACTAGAGCCTTGAAGCCGGGAATCCAAGCTATAGATAGTAAAAGGGGAACATGTAGTAGCTCACAGCACAATCCATTTATTGCCCTTAAGAGATTTGAAACTAGGGAAGACAGTGGAGAGGTATATGGCTTTAGCTTCGTATATAGTGGAAACTTCTTAGCCCAAGTGGAGGTAGACTACTACAATACTTCAAGGATACAAATGGGTATAAATCCCTTTGATTTCAATTGGCTGCTGGAACCCGGTGAGGCTTTCCAAAGCCCAGAAGTAGTAAGTGTATATAGTGATAGGGGCTTAAACGGAATGAGTCAAACCTATCATGGAATATATAGAAAAAGATTAGCAAGGGGACCTTGGAGGGATAGGGAAAGACCAATACTCATAAATAATTGGGAGGCAACATACTTCGATTTCAATGAAGAAAAAATAGTTAGGCTGGCGGAGAAAGCAAGGGAAGTAGGAATTGAACTCTTTGTATTGGATGATGGATGGTTTGAAGGCAGAAATGATGATACTAGTTCATTGGGGGATTGGTTTGTGGATAGAAGTAAGCTGGCAAATGGATTGGATGGATTGGCTGCTAAGATAAGGGATCTGGGAATGAAATTTGGAATTTGGTTTGAACCGGAGATGATATCTAAAAATAGTAAGCTCTATTGCAAGCATCCCCATTGGATTGTAAAGGTTTCCAATAGAAAAACCTCCCATGGAAGAAATCAGTATGTATTGGATTTGAGTCGTATAGAGGTTAGGGAAGAGATTTATTCGATGATCAGAAAAATCCTGTTGGATACTCCAATATCCTATGTGAAATGGGATATGAATAGAAATATGACGGAAATTGGTTCTCTAGGATTACCAGAAAATAGGCAAAGAGAGGTTACTCACCGTTATATCCTTGGATTATATGAAATATTAGAAAGACTTACAGCTGAATTTCCAGATATCCTATTTGAATCATGTGCCAGTGGGGGGAATAGGTTTGACCCCGCAATGTTATACTATATGCCCCAGACATGGGCAAGTGATAATACGGATGCCATTGAAAGATTGAAAATACAGTATGGAACCTCCATGGTATATCCAATATCATCAATAGGAGCCCATGTTTCTGCCGTACCGAATCATCAGCTAAGAAGAACGACGCCCTTAAAAACACGGTTTGCCGCCTCTATCTTCGGGGTATTAGGATATGAGCTTGATTTAAATAAATTGAGGGAAGTAGAGCTAGATGAAATCAAAGAACAGATAGAATTCTATAGGAGATATAGGGAATTGATATTAAATGGTAAATTTTATAGACTGATATCACCCTATACTTCAAACAGGGCAGCATGGATGGTAGTATCAGAAGATGGTAGGGAGTCTATATTAGGATACTATAAGATATTGGCAGAGCCTAATCCATCCTTTGAAAGGATCAAACTTAAGGGTCTTAGTGAAGTACTGAGCTATAGAATAAATGGGAGAGACTTGGTCTTAAATGGAGATGAGCTAATGAATGTAGGCTTATTATTGGAGCCAGAATACCTAGGAACTGCTTTCACGGAGAATACCAATTTTGTAGGGGATTTTGGTTCAAGGATTTTTATTATAAAGGCTGTGGACTAAATGGAAAAAATAAAGTGAGGGAAGTCATATGTATTTAGGTGTGGACTATTACCCAGAGCATTGGAATATACAAATGATAGATGAGGACATAAGGGCCATGAAGGAGCTTGGAGTTAACATCGTTAGAATAGGTGAATTTGCATGGTACCTAATGGAAAAGAAAGATGGAGAGTTTGACTTTTCATTTTTCGATATGGTGATTGAGAAGCTAAAGGCTCAAGATATAAAGGTGATGTTTGGTACTCCTACGGCCACGTTTCCAGCATGGCTTGCAAAAAAACACCCTTCTATATTATCCAAGGACGAGGGCTTACAAAGTAGAGCATTTGGAGGTAGAAGGCAATACTGCTATAACTCTGAAATCTATAAGAAATATAGCAAGAGGATAGTTGCTAAATTAGTTGAGCATTACAAAAATGAGGGATCTATTATTTCATGGCAAATTGATAATGAATTTGGACATGAGGGCAGTGATATGTGTTTCTGTGAAAGCTGTCAAAGGGAATTCCAGATATTTTTAAGAAATAAATATAGAAATATCCATGAGCTAAATGAAATCTATGGAACTATTTTCTGGGGGCAAACCTATAATAATTTCCATGAGATACCAATTCCATTAAAGACTATAACCACCCATAATCCATCCTTACAATTGGATTGGGCTAGATTTAGATCCTTTTCCCTTAATGATTTTGCAAAGGAGCATATAGAACTTGTTAGGAGTTTGAAGGGAGATCATCAAACCATTACAACCAACGTTGCCGGTGGATTTTTTGGTAAATACTTTGATCATGGGGAGCATGTAAAGGATTTGGATTTTGTATCCTATGATAATTATCCAGTTTGGGGAGGTCTTTCGGAACCATTACCAAGGGCTGAAATTGCCATGAACCTAGATTTTATCAGAGGACTCCAGGATAAAAATTTCTGGATTGTAGAGCAACTAATGGGTGCCCAGGGTCATACTGTCATAGGATATCTTCCTAGGCCCAATCAAGGAAAAATGTGGTCTTATCAGGCCTTTGCCCATGGTTGTACAAATATGCTTTATTTTAGATGGAGGGGTATGAACAGGGGAGCAGAGCAGTTTTGTTTTGGCATAGTGGACCATGACAATAGATATGGAAGAAAATATAGGGAAGTTCAATCCTTTATGACTGAAATTGCCGCCCACGAAGGGATTTTCAACTCAGAAATAAAATCGGATATTGCAATTTTGTATGACTACGACAATATTTGGTCATGGAACTTCCAACCACAAAGTACAGGGTATGATTTTACTAAGGAGCTAATGAGACTGTATACACCCTTCTATAATTTAAATACAAACATGGATGTAGTTCCTGTTACCCGGGATTTTACAAAATATAAGGTTTTAGTAATACCCACCTTGCAGATTATTGATAGAGACCTTGGGGATAGATTGGAAGCCTTTGCGGCAAGGGGAGGTATAATTATATTTTCCTTTAGAGCTGGGATTAAGGATAGAGATAATAATATTAATTTTGGAGATGTTATTCCATGTAATGTAAGGAAAATATCTGGGATCGAAGTAAATGAGGTAGAGTCGCTTCAGACAGGTCAAGAAGTGGGAATAGTAGGTAAAGGAAAATATAAAGGAAGGCTAGGTCTGTGTGAAGTTTGGAGGGATTTAATCACCCCAAAAACTGCCAGGATACTATATGGGTATAGGGATAAGCTGTATAGTGATAAAGCCTGTGTAACTGTAAATGAATATGGCAAGGGTAGAGTGTATTACATCGGTGGCGGGGTAGATACCCAGATTATTCAAGGGATAGCAGAGGAAGTTGTTGTTGAAAGAGGAATCCGTTATATTAATAGCCAGGATGGGCTTGAGGTATATATACGGGATAATAATGATGAAGAATATTTAGTGATTACCAATCATACCGACAAAATGAAGAAATTTAATGATATTGAGATAGGGGCATATGAAAGTAAGCTCGTAAACCGTAAAGAAGTAACTTAAAATTCAAAAAAATACCATTTTTAAAATTAAATATAAAAATAATATCAGGGCATAATATTATTAACGGGGATATAACGGTTGAGCCAAGATTTATATATGCTTCTCGCCGAGGGGTGTATATGGGTCGGCCAAAGATTGTATATTGGTCTTAGTTGGCTGGTATGCAGTCGGAGGGAAGATTCTATATGGTTGGGAAAGGTTGTATTACGGTCGTACCTAGTATTATCGTAATATGATCCCAACCTATCATATAGGGTCGAGCGAAGATTTTGCATGGTGTCGATGTAGTATTCTTATGGATTAAGCTGCTGCTAATGATTCTATGCAGTCGAAAGATTGCATAGGGTTGTTAAGATATCATGTAGGGTCGAACGAACCATTATTATGGGTGGTGACCTGCTTGGTTATGGTCGAAAGATCATGGCTGGGTACTAAGCTATCTATAATGGTGCAAGGTAGATCGTTATGTTCTCGTTATTTTATGTAAATATAGTAATTAACCTTCCTTATAGTAGAGGAAGGTCATTTTATTTTTTGAAAAGAAATTGAAACTCTCTATGGGGATTTTAGTATAGACTTTAACTTTATACTATGAAAACCCTATATATTTTAATATTTATGATAAAATTATAATTATAGAGTTTATATAGAAGGGGTTAGTATTTTGCTTGAAACCTTAAAGAAAAGGGGACTTGAAATGAAGAGTAAAAGAGGTGTATTTATGTTAATACCAACATTACTGCTTTTACATATAGGTGATGTAAAAGCCACATTGACTGAGCAGCTTGCTGATAAATATGACCTGCAATTAATGGCAGAGGATATTTCTAAAAATGCTATGGATAGCTTTACCCTTGAGCCATTATCCGAGGAAATAATTAATAGGATTAATGGCGTATCGTGGAAAAAAGGCGCTCCCGTAGAGTTTGAGGATTTATCCTATGTAAAGGTCAAGTACTGGGGTTTTGATGAAGAAGAACATATGGGGGAGTTGATTGTACATAAAAAAGTTGCTGAGGAAATCCTAGAAATATTTAAAGAGCTTCATGAAGCTAAATTCCCAATTGAGAAAATAAGGCTTATTGATGAATACGATGCCAGTGATGATCTATCAATGGAGGATAATAATACTTCATCATTTTGTTATCGAGAAGTTGCTGGGAAGAAGGGAACTTTATCAAAACACAGCTATGGTTTAGCTATTGATATTAATCCTGTACAAAACCCTTGTATCACAGGACAAAGAGTATCTCCCATAGAGGGTAAAGAATATAAGAATAGAAAAAATGTGAGAAAGGGTATGATAGTAAAGGATGATATTTGCTATAAAGCCTTTAAAAAAAGAGGATGGATTTGGGGTGGTGAATGGAAATCCCTTAAGGATTATCAGCATTTTCAAAAACAAATTGATCTAACTCAACGGTAGTAGAGTTCATCGCAAAGAGCTTTTATATAGACTGGAAGGATGCTTTAAAAATTAGTATTAGATTATTTAAAGGCTATAGATCAATAGAAGAATACAGCATAGATTACCTTGGACTTTGGTTTTCTATGTTGTTTTTTTAGTTTTTTGTATCATAAAAGACAAATCAGTTCTAAAGCACTTTTTGCAATATTTAAGGCATTATAAGCAATATATATTGTTGATATTTTGAATATAATTAAATTGAATTAAATTGAACTACGAAATCATATGTTTATGGATTTACACATAATTATTAATAAGTGACCAAGCCTATGGTTACTTAGAATGTACATATAAATTTTAGAGGGGGATTTTAAACATGAGTAAAAGGTTTTTAAGTTTATCATTGGCAGTTCTGTTAGTTTTTGTGGGGTTGATGCCCATAGGTGTAGATGCACAGGCTGTAGGGGATAATAAGCTGAGATTAGGTATAACAGCCTTTCCAACCAATGCAAATCCATGGACTCAATCTAAGCAAGCTGATAATGCACTTCAAGGCAGAGTATATTCATGGTTAGTTAAAATGAATGATAGAACCTTAGAGATGGAAGGGGATTTGGCAGAAAGCTGGAATGTAAGTAAAGATGGGCTTGTATGGACCATTAGCCTTAAGGAAAATATTGTATGGCATGACGGAGAAAAATTTGATGCAGATGATGTGATTTTCACGTATCAAACACTATTAGATTCAAAGGATAAGGAAGAGCAGACATTTAGACGTAAAAAGGATATATCGGAAGTAGAAAAAATAGAAAAGATCGATGAGTATACAGTGAAAATGACATGTTCTACACCAAAAGCAAATTTTACTACAGAACCACTTAATACAGTTAGAATAGTACCAGAGCATATTTGGGGAAAAATGACTCCACAGGAAATGCTAGATTTTACTAATGAAAATCCTATAGGAACAGGCCCCTTTAAGCTTAAGGGCAACTTTAATCCCCAAGATAATATATTTGAATTAGAAAGAAATGATGAGTATTATGATGGCACTGCAAACATAGATGGTATAATCAATATACTTTTTGAAAATAAGGATACTATGTTCCAGGCCTTTAGAAATGGTGATATAGATGTATTTAGTCCATCTAAGACCCAGGTACCTCAGCTAGAGGGAGAAGAAACCTTTAAAGTAGTGAAGTCTATGGCTCCAAAACTAACACAATTGGGCTTTAACTGCTGGACTGATCCGGAAAATCCAGATAAGTCACATCCCCTTTCAAATGGTAATCCACTATTACTAAATGCTAATATCCGTAAAGCCTTTGACTATGCCTTAGATAAAGATAAGCTTGTGGATATGGTACTTGGGGGAGTAGGAAATGTAGGCTCCACATTAGTACCAACAGCATCTGGAAAATGGCATTTGGATATATCCCACGAATATAGTCCAGAAAAGGCAATAGAGTTACTAGAAAAACAAGGATTCACTTCATTTTCCACTGAAGAGATAAGTGGTAGAGAGGTTAAGGTTCGTAAAAATGATAAAGGTGAAAAGCTTGTATTTAGACTAGCCCTATTGAGTAATGGATATGCTTGGCACTATAGGGAAAGTATGCCCTTCATGACTAAGTGGTTAGAGGAAGTAGGTATAGGACTAATCGTTGAATCAATGGATGGAAGTACCCTTAGTGAGAAACAGCAATTGGAGGGGGATAATGCCTGCGACTTTGATCTATTTATTTGGGGATGGACACCTGGATATGAGCCAGGATTTATTTTATCTGTTATGACTACAGACCAAATAGGTGGACGCTCAGATTGTATGTACTCTAATTCTAAGTATGATGAGTTATATAAATTACAATTAACGCAAGTAAATGAAGAGGAAAGATTAGAGACAATTAATGAATTACAAAAAATGGCTTTAGAAGAAGCTCCATATGTAGCTCTTTACTATCAAGGATACTATGAAGCCTTCAGAACTGATAGGTTTGAGGGTTGGGTACAGAGAAATGGAGATGGGACTATATTTAATAACACCAGCTACCTAGAAATCAAATCTAAAGCTCCAGTACAAAAGGCGGAAGAGCCTAGTGGTGATAATACAGCTAAAGATGCCTCCCCTGAGCAACCACAAGAATCCAAGGGAATACTTTCAAGTCCAATTTTATGGTTAGTTGTTATAGTAGTTGTTGTTGGTTTTATTATGTTCAATAAGAAAGATAAAAGATAAAAATAATATATAAGTTTCTGTCATATGCCTTTGCTTTCAAAAGGCATATGACAAAAAGATTGTTGCAATGGAGTCTATATAAAAAGAAGAGAAAATAGGTTCTTGATGATTTACTCACATAGTAAACGTGGAGGAATATAAATGAATCTGAGATATTTTATAAAAAAGCTAGTTCAAAGCTTAGTAACCATATGGATTGTATTAACCATAAGCTTCATATTGTTTAGAGCTATGCCCGGTGATCCTGTAAGCATGTTTGTAAAATCCGATGGTCTAGATCCCGAGGTCGCAAGGGCAATTGTTAAACAATATGGGCTGAATTTACCATTACATAAGCAGTATTTAGTATATATTAAAGATATGCTGGGAGGAAATTTTGGTCAATCATTTTCCTTTAAAAAACCCGTACTTGGCGTAATAGGTCAAAGGTTACCCAATACGATTATTTTAGCATTAGCGGCACAAATTCTTGCAATGGTATTCGGTATATTGTTAGGTACCATAGCTGCTGCTAAAAGGGGAAAGAAAATAGACGTAATTTTGTTGGGAAGTGCGCTTTTCATATATGCTATACCAGCTTTCTGGTTAGGTATTATATTATTGTCTTACTTTGGAGTAAAGCTAGGAGCAGTACCTCTTTTTGGAATGCTCACACCGGGACTTAATCATGCTTCAAAGGCTGCATATTATAAAGATGTCGCCCATCATATAATACTTCCTGCTATAACCTTTGGGTTAGCCATAACAGGAAGGTACGCAATGATCATGAGAGGATCATTATTAGACATATTCACAGAGGATTATATTACCACTGCTAGAGCAAAGGGCTTTGATAGAAAATACATTATAAAGAAGCATGCTCTTCCTAATGCCATGCTTCCAATGGTAACGGTGATTGCAATCAGTTTGGGTTTTGTGGTTGCAGGGGCTATACAAGTGGAAACTGTATTTTCATGGCCAGGTGTTGGGACATTGACAATAAAAGCACTTCAAATGAGGGATTATCCTTTGTTACAAGGTGTATTCCTAATTATTAGTTTTTGTGTTGTCACGGCTAATTTCATTGCTGATATTGTTTACATGTATATTGATCCTAGAATTAAATACGAATAAGGGGTTAGTTCTATGGGTAGAAATAAAGTTGATGTAAAATTAAAAAATTTCAAAGGCTTTTTAAAGGTATTTTTTGCTAATAGAATCGGGTTAGTTGGATTTATAATGTTGACTTCTTTTGTTGCTGTAGCATTTATTGGTCCTATTTTATATCCCTATGATATTACTGATGTAGCTAAGGGTGATATGCTTGCAAAGCCTAGCAAGGAATTTTTCTTGGGAACTGATCAGCTAGGTAGGGATTTATTTGGGGCATTGATAAATGGAGCAAAAATATCATTGATAGTTGGTTTTACCGGGGCAGCTATCTCGGTTTCCATTGGAACCTTAGTAGGTTTATGGTCAGGATATATAGGGGGAAAGGTTGATAGTATACTGATGCGTCTTACTGATGGCATGATGGTGCTTCCAGCTTTGCCACTCATAATGGTGTTAGCAGCATTATTGGGAACTAGTATCAGGAATATTATACTAGTTATTGGACTGACGGGGTGGACGGGTACGGCTAGATTAGTACGTTCACAAACCCTTTCCTTTAAAAAAAGACAATTTATTGAAAGGGCGAAATGTATAGGAGCAAGTAATGTATATATAATGATAAAGCACATTTTGCCAAATGTATTTCCCGTTATTTTTGCTAACACCATACTAGTTACATCTGGGGCCATTCTAAGGGAAGCAACCTTGAGCTTTTTAGGCTTTGGAGATCCTTTAGCCGTTAGCTGGGGTCAAATTCTGAATGGAGCATTTACAAATGGGGCGGTGAGTATAGGGGCTTGGTGGTACTATGCACCTCCAGGAATCTGTATTATTTTACTTGTACTTAGTTTTACATTCTTAGGATATTCCTTTGATGAAATACTCAATCCTAAGCTAAGGGAGAGATAGTAGCTATGGAAAATAAAAACATACTAAGGGTAGAAGATTTAAGTGTATTCTTTAAAATAAATGAAGGGGTAGTAAGAGCTGTTGAAAATGTGAGCTTTGAACTTAAGGATGGTGAGTCCATAGGCCTCATTGGAGAATCGGGATGTGGGAAGACAACAACTGCACTATCCATAATGGGAATGCTGCCAAGTAATGGATATGTAAATGAAGGAAATATCTTTTTTGAAGGAGAAAATGTAATAAAAAATGATGAAATCCAGTGGCAAAAATATAGATGGGATAAAATAGCCATGATTTTTCAAGGTGCGATGAATTCACTAAATCCTGTTATGAAGATAAGTGATCAAATAGGTGAAGCGATAAAGCTTCATCAGCCTAATGTAACAAAGGAAGCTGTAGAAAAAAGGGTAATAGAGCTTTTTAAATTAGTTGGACTAGATGAAAAGAGAATCAATTATTATCCCCATGAGTTTAGTGGAGGAATGAAACAACGTGTAATGATTGCCATGGCTTTAGCTTGTAATCCAAGGCTTATCATAGGAGATGAGCCCACAACGGCATTAGATGTTATGGTTCAAGCACAGATTATAGATCTAATAAATGACCTAAGAAGCAAATTAAGCATGAGCATGATTATTATAACCCACGATTTATCCATAATCTCGGAAATATGTGACAAGGTAGCAGTTATGTATGCTGGAAATATAGTTGAAGTTGGCTGTATTGAAGATATAATTGAAAACTGTAGGCATCCATATACCCAGAAGCTTATTAAAGCTTTTCCTAATATATATGGTGATAAAAAGATGGTTGAGTCAATACCTGGAGTTCCACCTAATTTATTAGCTCCTCCCAAGGGATGCAGATTTCATCCAAGATGTCATAAATGCATGGACATTTGTAAAACCACCGTTCCTAGGTATACTGTTTTGGGAGATGGACACCTTGTAGCATGTCATGTAGTAAAGGGGGAATAGTAGGGATGGGGAGTAATGCTGTAGTTAAAGTCAATGATTTAAGTGTATACTTTGATGTTAGAGAAGGGTTTTTTAAGGATTTATTAAAAAAAGATAAAAAAGTAGTAAAGGCTGTTGATAGAATAGACCTTTCCATAGATAAAGGGGAGATTGTTTCCCTTGTTGGAGAAAGTGGAAGTGGCAAAACTACTACAGGACGGGCTATATTAAATTTGGTACACCATAATACAGGGGAGATAAAATTTAATGGGGAATCCTTTAATTGTAAAGATAAGAAATGGATGAAGAATTTTAGAAAAAGGGCACAAATGATTTTTCAAGATCCATATCAATCCTTAAATCCGAAATTTATGATAGTAGACATAGTAGCTGAGCCCCTTAGATTTATAGAAAAAAATCTATGGGAGGATGAGATAGAAAGAAGAGTTATAGAGGCTTTGGAATTTGCGGGATTAAAGCCTGGAAAGGATTATTTATATAGATATCCCCATGAGCTTAGTGGGGGGCAAAGGCAGAGGGTGGCTATAGCAGCTGTATTTATTATTTCACCGGACTTTATAGTTGCCGATGAGCCTGTATCTATGTTAGATGCTTCTGTAAGGGCGGATATAGTGAAATTGATGTTTGAAATGAAAGAGGAAAAAGGAACATCTTACCTATTTATTACCCATGATTTAGCTTTAGCATGGTTAGTTTCCGATAGGATAGCCATTATGTATCTAGGCAAGATAGTTGAAATAGGCCCTAGCGAAATAATATCAGGTAATTGTATCCATCCATATTCTCAAGCCCTTATTAGTGTATTAGCCAATATAGATATTAGAAAAAAAAGAAAGAAAATTGTTCTGAGGGGAGAAACACCTTCACCTACAGATATACCTCGGGGATGCAGATTCCATACAAGATGCCCCATAGCAAAGGAAAAGTGTAGAAAGGAAGAACCACAACTGGTGGAGAGGGGAAAAAATCACTTTGTAGCATGTCATTTTAATGAGAAATTAATATAAAAAGATTAAAAGCTGAAAGCTAATAGGGAGTCTAGGGGGTAAAGGGTAAATCGCTTTTGCTATTGAAAATACAAAGGAGTTAGATTATGTTTATTAAGGAAAGAATAACTTATTTTGAAGAATATTTAAGGGATCTCGTATATGATAAAGGAGTTTTTCCCGGTGCTGTTTTTGGACTTGTAGCTCCCGAAGACAAATATATTGGCTTTGTTGGAGAAAAACAGAAATATCCTAATAGTGAGGCCATGACCCAGAATACCATATTTGATCTAGCATCCCTTACAAAAGTAATAGCAACTACATCTGCCATAATGATATTGCTTGAAGATGGAAAATTAAAAATGAATACAAAAATAAAAGATATCCTTAGTGGTTTTAAGTACGACCATTTAACTATTGAGCATCTTATGCTCCATACGGCTGGATATTCTGCTGAGCCAGTCTATAAAGGTTGTAAAAACAAAAAGGAATTGATGGAGATATTATATGGTTGTACTATTGATGAAGAAAAATTTGAAAAGAAAGTTATGTATTCTGATATTGGGTTTTTATTCTTAGGGCTCATTATTGAGGAGATTACAGGAGACTTTGAAGTCTTTCTAAAAGAAAGATTATTTAAGCCACTTAGAATGGAAAATACATTTTTTAACCCTTCCAAGGATATGGTCTCAAAAATTGCTCCCACTGAGTACTGTACATTGAGGAATACAATTGTTAGAGGAGAAGTTCATGATGAAAAAGCCTATTTGTTTGAAGGTGTAGCAGGACATGCTGGATTATTTTCTACCGTAGAAGATCTTTCAAACTTTGCGATGATGGTTTTAAAGGATGGAATGTTTGAGGATAAGCAAATATTTAGTAGGAATACAATTGATTTAATATGCACACCTAAAACAAAAAATCTTAATCTTAATAGAACATATGGGTGGGCTATGAAGGATAGTGAAAACTCCGTCGGGGAACTGGCTAGTGATATGGCTATATATCATACAGGGTTTACGGGGACATCCATTTTAATAGATAGATATTATGGCAAAGCATTCATTTTATTATCAAATGTTAATCATCCATCTAGGGTGAATAATGAAAAATTGGTGAATAGAAGAAAGCTAATTAATAATATTGCCATGACTTGTATGCGTTAAAATAAGTGCTTTTGACTTGCAACTAAAAAAGCGTCGTCAGACGCTCAGCTTGTTGACAAAGTCAACTAGATGGCAGGCTGTCTAAAAAACTGAAGTTCGAGGCGTGGTGAAAGCGAGAGACCGCAGTGTATATAGACATACGTAAGGGTTCTTGCTTGAAGCAACAACGAAGAAATTCGGGTTTGTTAGGCAGCCTTAGCGTCGTCAGACGCTTTTATCTCTAAAATACTAATTCTAATTTCATCAATCTTCTCTTTAATTCATTTATGATTTCCACCTCTTTATCATGATTATCGGCTTCAAAGGTTACTGAAAGTCTTACATACGGTTCTGGATTGTTCCATGGGACTGTACATATAAAGGCGTTATTTAGCAAAAACAAAGAGAAATCCTCAGCATTTTCAAAAACTATACCGGATTTAGTACCCTTTGGGATAGGTACGTAGCAATAGAAGGTGGATTTAGGTTTTTTTGCTTCAAAACCTACGGACCTTAATGCGGCCACAAGTAAGTCAAATCTTCTAGAGTATTTTTCACAATTCATATGGGTTATCTCTGGGTGATTTAAAGCATAGATTCCTGATTTCTGTATGGCTCTAAATTGTCCAGAGTCAGAATTCGCTTTTACTTTACCATAGATATTTATAACATCAGCATTTCCAGCAATAAAAGCAAGACGCCAGCCTGTCATGTTAAAGGACTTAGACAATGAGTGTATTTCTACACCCACTTCCTTTGCACCATCTATGGACAAAAAGCTTAAAGGTTTTTCACCATCAAAGGTTAAAGCTGCATAGGATGAATCAGCTACAACAACAATATTATTTTTATGTGCAAAATCAATTACTCTTTTATAGAAATCCTTTGTAGGAATTTGCCCAGTTGGATTGTTGGGATAATTAATATATAAAAGCTTAGATCTATATAAAATAATGTTTGGGATATTAGTGAAATCAGGATAAAAATTATTAGATGTTGTTAATGGTAATCCATAAACTACACCGCCTAAGTACTTGGTATGTGTGGCGATTATAGGATAGCTAGGGAGAGTAGTTATGGTTATATCTCCTGGATTTATTAGGCATAGGGGAAGCATTGAGAGGATTGATTTAGCGCCAATTCCATGTAAAATTTCATTATATGGATCAATATCCTTTACCTTAAATACTTTATATAGATATCTTGCGGCTGCCTCTTGAAATTCTGGGATTCCATTATCTGCATACCATCTATTTTCAGATTTTCCTGCTTCTTTACATAGTACTTCCACAACCTTTGAATCCCCAGGTAAATCTGGCTCTCCAATTCCTAAATCTATTAGGTCAACATTCGGATATTTTTTTTTCACAGAATCCTTAGCTTTTTTTATTTTTATAAATTTGTAGTCTTCTTTGGCTATGTCGAAGCTTTCATCTCTAAATCTATCGGCGATCATATCTTTTATGTAGCTCATTTGAACCATCCCCTTTCATAATCAAGACAAGGATAAAAAAAGCAATTTTAACCCAGCATATTCACAGGAATTCAAGTATGCTTCACAGAGCTTTGACTTACTATGAATAATCTAGGTCAAATTAATATTCCTATATAGATAAACGACCCTAGGGCCTAATGTTGTTTATCTATAAAATATAGTATTCTGACCTTAAATAATATGTTCACATACAAGAGCGTATAATTTTTGTGGATTTGACGGATTATATGAATTACTTTACAATTAAGTAGAATATGGACGAAAAATAAGGAATTGCCGAGGTTATATAAATGGAAGAGCTTGTTAGACTTTTTTTGATTTTTTTTAAGATTGGAGCCTTTACCTTTGGCGGAGGCTATGCAATGATACCCTTAATAGAAGAGGAAATTGTTGATAAAAATAATTGGATTGGTGAAGAAGAATTTTTAGATATTATAGCCCTTGCACAATCCATACCAGGGGCACTAGCCGTTAATACTGCTGTATACATAGGATATAGAAAATTTGGATTTAGGGGTGCTGTTATTGCATGTCTTGGAGCAGTATTACCTTCATTTTTTATTATATTGATTATAGCTAAATTCTTAATTGGATCAATTAATAAAGACCTAATGGAGAAAATATTCAAAGGCATACGACCTGCCGTTGTTTCACTTATATTGGTAGCAGTTTTTAAGCTGAAGAGGGGAGTTAAAAGGACTACATTTAGTTATATAGTAGTTATATCTACAATACTTTTGATTACTATACTCAAGGTGCATCCAATATTTATCATAATTGTGGCTGGAGCATTAGGGTACTTCTTATATAAGGAAAAGGAATCCCTATAGAAAAGTTCTTATCTAAAGGAGTAGGATTTGATGAAATTAGTCTTAAATATATTTCTTGCCTTCCTAAAAATAGGAGGCTTTAGCTTTGGTGGGGGCTATGCTATGATCCCATTTATTGAAAAGGAGATAGTAACTTCCAATGGCTGGCTAAACATTAAAGAATTTATCGATATAATTGCTATAGCAGAAATGACTCCAGGGCCTATAGCCATCAATTCTGCGACCTTTGTGGGCTATAAGATTGCAATGACCCAAGGAGCAATAGCGGGAACTATTGGAGTAATACTTGTTTCATTTATTCTTCTAATATTGACAGGTAAATATATGACTGATGCAAAGGACTCTGATGTTATCAAAAATATTTTTATGGGCATAAGGCCAGCAGTTTTAGGACTCATTTTTTCAGCAGCTGTATCTGTTGGTAAAACTGCGTTGATAGATGTAAAGAGCTTTTTCATTGCAACAGTAGTATTACTATCTATATTAAAATTAAAGATTCATCCTATTGTTTGTGTAATAATGGCAGGCGTATTAGGGTGTATTGTATATTGAGGAAATTGTATAACTCTGACTTGGCAGAACCTGATATGCGAATATCATCCTTAATTTGAATATTTAAGATATAGCATATTTGGTGGTATAGCTTCGGAGATTTTAAAACTATATATAGTAGATGATTTTTATAGAAAGTAATTATGCAATTTGCTCTATTGAAAACCTTCAATGGATTATTGCAATTTTAAAAGGTGTAAGCATGGGCTTACACCTTTTAAAATTAACTAAAATTGTGGAAGTGAATGAAGCATAGAAACACCTAAAGTCATCATTACAATAAACATTATGATATAAAGAGCGATTATAACGATGAATAGGATACCTTGAATTTTGAAATAGCTAGTTAAATTGCAAATAAGTGCATACATTTTGTTTTCATACTCTGCACCATCAAGGTTTACTATTTCATCGGCTTCTTTTTTAGCCTTCCAAAGCTTTACCCCTACAATAATCATTATTATTCCTGGTATAGCACCGACGATGAATGCAAATAGTCCTGTTATAGCTGAAAGTCCTCCACCTATAATAGTTAGAATTGCCACAAATCCTGCCCATTTACTAAATTGTTTAAGTTCTTCCCTTATTGACATAAACTATCCCTCCTTTATGATTTGACTTGCATCATATATGTTACCATAATTTAGTGATTTTTTCTATATAAAATTTTTTATATAAAATAAAAAGTTTGAGCTGTATATTAATACAAGCTCAAACATATAAAGAAGAATTTGAAAAATTGAAGAAATTGCATAACTCCTATTTAGTACAATTACATAATATATATGGTATAGTTCTGGATATTTTTAAACTATATAAGGTGATTATACAATTTGTTCAATTAAATATGTTAATCTAGTTCATAGGTAAATGGATAAACATCTTCTACATTTTTACCTAATTTATTGGCAAACATAGATGCATCTATTTCTTCAAAGACTTTACCATCTTTTAAAACCCTGACATTCCAAACTTCACCATCGGATTTCACTAATAATTCTGCGGAATAAATAGATCCATCATCAAATTTAATCTTTCCCTTTTTCCAAGGCATAAAAGAAACCTCCCTTTAATAATTTTATGGAAATTCAATTGAAAGTACTAAATTATACATATGAAAAAATTTGAATAATATGGAATTGATAACTGTGTACAACATAAGCTTTTGTACATGAATCCCATATTAATATTTTTGTCTATTAGTGTACTAATTATTATAGGAAATAATTGAAGCCATGCCTTAAAGAAAGGGTTGTCGTAAAATATATTGGGTATATTAAAAGTATAAAATAATACAAAGGGTGATTTTATGGCTTTTTATGAAGAACTAAGCAAATACTATGACATAGTTTTTCCCCTTGGAGAAGTGCAGTTCAAATTTATGACAAAGCGTTTTAAGGATAGAAAAAATATTTTAGATTTAGCTGCAGGAACTGGGAACTATTCTATAGCGTTATCAAAGCTGGGGTTTAATGTAGTTGCTGTGGATTTAGACGAGGAAATGATTAGGAAAATTGAAGCTAAGAATAAGGAAGAAAAAACAAGTGTCAAACCACATAAACTAGATATGAAGAATATCCAGGGCCTTGAGGATTACCAGTTTGATGGAATCATATGTATAGGGAATTCCTTGGTACATTTAGATAATATGGGGGAAATTAAAAGGGTTCTTGAAGAAATGTATAAATTACTAAATGATAATGGAGTAGTAATTTTACAAATAGTAAACTATGATAGAGTATTGAAGAACAATGTAAAAGAATTACCATTGATTGATAGATCAGAATACGGGGTTAGATTTATTAGAAAATATGATTTAGAAGAGGGTAAGATCTTATTCAAAACTAAATTGATTATTGATAACGAAAAATCATATGAAAATTGTGTAAAGCTTTATCCTTTGAAGAGTAAAGAACTTTTTAATATGCTAAAAGTAATAGGGTTTAAAGATATAAAGCTATATGGCGGTTTTGATGAAAAGGAGTATAATTCGGAATCCTTTCCATTAGTTGTAGAAGCTTATAAATAATATACCCAAAATATATTTTAAGTAGGAATATAATTAACAAGCATTTTGTTTGTTTCAGGCTGCCTAAAAACCCGAATTTCTTCGTTGTTGCTTCACCCAAGAACCCTTACGTATGTCCGTATACGCTACGGCCTCTCGGTTTCAGCACGCCTCGAACTTCGAATTGTTAGGCAGCCTGACATCTTGTTGACTTTGTCAATAATCTGTAACAAGCATTTTGCTTGTTTTCTTTTTTTTGCAAAAATAGGGTTAAAAGATAAAAAATAGTCTAAAAAATACAACTGTATATATTGTTTTTGAAGGAAATAGAATTAACGTGGAGAATTGTAACAGATAGGGCTAGGCAACTAAAGCAAACTTCACTGAGAAGAATAGCAAGAAAGCTATATTAATAATATAGTTAGTCTATTCAATTAAAACTAATAAAGGGGTTATAGATAAGAAAATGGAGACATTAAAGAGACGTATGAGTAATTTAAAAGATAGAAGACTATTAGAAATTATTAATATAGATTATGCCGAATATACAGAAGAGGCACTTGAAGTAGCTAAAAAGGAAATGGTCGATAGGGGAATAAAAAACTTTCAAGTCTCGGATAGAAATAAGCTATTGGAGAAAGATTATCTTGAAGATATTACTTTTAGAGAATTGATTATGCAAGTTAGATTCGAAGATGTTTTTAGAAATCTTGTAAAACTTTATAGAATTGATAAATCCCTAAGTCATGATTTGGAAAATACATTTAATGAGTTAATATTAACTGATAGTTTAAATATTAATAATATTAGAATTATGGTAGAAGAGATAGATAATATATTTGACCCACAAGTGAAAGATTGGCAAGTATTTGGACAAGATATAGAAAGTGAAGAAATATTTGAAATAGATTATTTAGAATGGAAAAATTGGATGTCTTGTTTAGTAAATGCAAGCCAAGTTAAGATGATTGGAAAAGATCGTTATACAGCACATTGCTTGTATTGTATGACAAAGCATGGTTTTTCCCAAGAAGAAGTGAATAAAAACTTTAACAAGATGAAACTAAATCAAGGAGACGTAGAGCTAATATTAGATAATAATAGGCTAGACTCAGAGTGTCAATCACAAGAATCCCATCAATTACATCCTTGGTTACGATTTTGGGCTAGATCAATAGATTATGCAATTTTAGGTAGTATTATAAGTTATATATTGTGTTTTTTGCCTATTGAAGTGAGTAGAAAATTATATTCTATAGAAAGAATAATGTATATAACTCCTTTCATATGGATTTTTATTGAATCAGCATTAATATCAAAAACAGGAACTACAATAGGTAAATGGATATTTAATATTCAAATAAAAGGTGATAAAGGCAAATTATTGACATGTAAACAATCAATTTATAGAAGTTCGTTAGTTTGGTTAGTAGGACTTGGATTTGGAATTCGTTATATAGAAGTTGTTACTAAAGTATATGCATACATAAAGCTAGAAAATGAAGGTAAGAGTGTATGGGATAAGAAAGCTAATTCTGAGATCATATATGGGCAAATAGGAATATGGAGAGTTTTAATAGCAGTGTCCATTTCAGTATTAATACCATTGTTTCAAGCAATAAATAATTTCTATAAGTGAATATTAAAAGTACAAAATTTGCAAAACATCCTATAACAATGTATTCCTACGAGGGGTTGATGAGATTCATTTGTTCAAGCCATCCCATTACATTTCTTCACTGGGGACAAGTACCGCTGAGTAAGTATTTGTTATGGGTTCAGCTTAGAAACGTCGGGAAGCTAAAACATTATATGAAATAAATGGATAAATTTAATATATATTAGCTAAACTTTGGGAGAGAATTAGAAGATATATAAGTTAGGATTTAAAGACTTGATTTATTCAGATTATTTGATTTCTACAGTTAATTCAAAAGGAAAGCTCTGTATTAAATATATAGTGCTTTCCTCATGAGCTTATCTATTTAATTGAAATATAGATATCGATAATTTGATTGTTCATATCTTCTGAATTATTATGATATACTTCAAAATCAGATATATAGGTTCTGTTAAGGTCACTTGACCATATACTTTGCCATGCATCCATTACATCTTTTTGAATATGTCCACGAATGGAGAACTTTGCATATTTACCTGCTTTAATAATTTGAGCTTTAAGAGGAGCTTTTAAGTCATCTATTGAATTTACTTCACAGCAAGTCATGAAATCATAGGGTTTTGTATGATCTTTTTCATAATCGGTATACAATCCTATTGTTTTTTGGTCAATCTTGGCATCAATAGCCCTATAAACTCCTTCACAAATAAAATTTTGCCATAGTGAAACAATATCTCTTGCGGATTGCATGTTCTCATTTGTAGTTCTTACAAGTAGCCCAACAACTTGTTTTTCTTTTAATTCAACTATCTCATATTTCATAATATACCTCCTTAAAGTATCTAATCTATATGGAAGTATATCATAGTATATATGACAACTATATGTCATATATCAATAAAATATTTATCAAGATTTTTGGATGCTATCAATATTATTTAATTCAATTACGCTAAATATAAGCCTTGTAAGAATATTAAGAGAATATATTGATAAAATATAGTTTTGGGAAATGAAATTATCTATTTACTTTATCGAAATTTTAGGGTCAATTCAAGGGAGGCTATATGGGTGGAATAGAATGGTATGATAAAATTGCAAAGAAATTAGGAGGGTATAAGAAAAATTGGAGTTCAAGTAAAAGAGGTACATCGGGTGAAGAAGTTTTTGAGAAAAGACTAATTGAATATCTACCTAAACATGGAAGTGTACTTGACATTGGTTGTGGACATGGGGAATTTACTATAAAGATGGCTCAATATACGAAAAATATTATAGGCATGGATTTCTCCAAAGAAATGATAAAATGTGCTAATAAATATTTATCAGAATATAACATTTCTAATGTAAAATTTCTCCATGGCAATACTAAAGGAAAGAATAATTTAAAAGGGAATGAGTTTGATTTAATTTATGATAGGAGAGGTCCAACTTCCATAATATATAATCATAGTTGCTTAAAACCAGGAGGAAAAATTTTAGGGATACACAGTGCTGAACTTGATAGAGTCAGAAAACTTTTATATAGTAATGGATTCATAGATATTAGTATAGAAGAATTTGAAGCAAAGGAGATTTTTGATGATGAACACGAGTTTGCTAAGTATTTATCCAGAATTCCAGGAAATAAGGACTATACATATTTAGAGAATAAGGAAGAATTAAGAGAGTTGGTTAAACAACATACTTTTAAAGGAAATATTATTGTACGAGAATGGAGATATGTTTGGGAAGCTAATAAATTTTTTTGATATTGAATATGGAGATAAAAAATAACTTCACATAACAATGTGTTCACGCAAGGACGTGGTAAGGTCTCCAATACAGTGGGTCAGAGTGAGTCTACTTAAAGTAAGACCACGTCACATCATTTCATCAATTGATTTGGTGACTGCATTAGATCACCCAGATGGGCATCGCCATGAGCAGCCACCTGTAAGCTTTGACGGCTTGGTAAGTACAGAACCGTTAGGGGACATTTTCCCTTATGAAAGATGAGGTGCTATGCATAATGAAAAAAATAATGATAGTTGGTTCCGGAGGGGCAGGGAAGTCCACTTTTGCACGTAAGTTAAATGAGATAATAGGTATTAGATTATTTCATTTAGATAGATTGTTTTGGAAACCAGGCTGGGAATGTATATCAAGAGAAGAATTAGAAGAAAAGATAAGAAGTATTATTACTTTAGATTCATGGATAATTGATGGAAATTATAGTAGCACAATGGAAATGAGGTTGAAGGAAGCAGATACAATCATTTTTCTGGATTTTCATTTATGGTTATGTTTATGGGGTGTTATTAAAAGAAGAATTATGTATGAAGGAAAAACAAGACCAGATATAACAGAAGGATGTAAAGAAAAGCTAGATTGGGAATTTATTAAGTGGATTTTAATTTTTCCTTTAAAAAAACGAAGGGCAATTAATGAAAAGATAAAGCAATATTGTGATGGGAAAAATGTTTTTATATTTAAAAATAGAAAACAAGTGAAAGAGTTTATTAGTATGTTAAGTAAGAATAATAATGTTTGATTATTATATTATGGAAAAGTTTAAGGTGAGGTAAAAATCACCTAACAAAGCATTTGAGTAAGAGTACACGGAGGCATGTATTTGGGTTATTTCAAGGACGCAACATCTCTTCATCGGGAGTAAAGCCTAACCATGATGAAGGGCTTTGATGGTTTGAGTCAGAGATGTTGCAAATGCAAGCTGTTGCGTGAAATACACGGGGATAAAAAGTATGTTGAAATGTCAGTTAAAGAATTATACTTATGTTAAATTGACTGATTACTTTAAACAAAAGAGTAACAAGATATTATTGGCGAGTACTTTTATTATAGGAGATGATAACCAATGACCACAATAGTAAGTGCATCATCAAAGGACATAAAATTATTAGCTGATTTAGAGATCAGATCGGAATCTTATTGGGGCTATGATTCAGATTTTATGGATAGATTCAAAGAAATATACTTAATTACAGAAGAATTTATAATAAATAATCCAACTTATATTCTAAAAGAAGATGAGATAATAATCGGTTTTTATGGATTATTGCTAAATTCTGAGGAGTTCTCCTTAGAATATCTATTTATAGAACCTATGTATATTGGAAAAAGATATGGAAAAATGTTATGGAATCATGCTCTTGAATCATGTAAAAAACTAGGAATTAGAGAATTTACAATTATAACTAGTCCAGATGCAAGAGGCTTCTATTTGAGGTTAGGAGCAACTATTTATAATCAAATAGACTCATTAATATCAAAGGGAAATAAAACGCCTAAACTTATTTATAGATTATAAAATAACAATAATATCATTTTGGTGCAACTATATGCTTTTTTATACATACAACTTATAAGGTATAGTAAAAATAACCTTAGATTTACAACGTGGGTTATGTATACATCACACAACACAAGGTTTACGATTGGACTCCTGTCGTCGTTTTCCCAAAATTGATTTAAGCTAAGTGTAGCTAAGGTACATCAACTTTGTAAATCCATAAATGTCAGATGACAGTGAGGCTATGGGAGTATTGCCTAGGGTACTTTAAAATCATTTTTGGAGGGAGAAAAATGGAGCTTTTTAAGTGTTCAAATGTACATGCAATTAAATCAGAACTAATTGGAAATGTAGAAACTCCATTAGGAAATATTGTTTTAGATTTTAATGTAGAAGATAGATCAACCTGTAATATTATTCCTTCAAAACTTTATACACTTTTAAATGGAAGGGGATATATAGGGGAATGGATCACTAAAAAATTTAGAGCAGAATTACTTTTATGTAGACCTAACATATCTACTCCTTATCATACGAGCGTACAAGGTTATTGGGCTGGAATGTGGAGAGTAGGAAGTTATACTGATATAAATCAGTGCTTTTTTTCTTCAACATGGCGAAAGGGGTTTAGTTGGAATTATGGAGGTATAAATAGTGGAGAAGGTTTAGAATGTCAAATTTGGGATGATGGTAAAACTAGTGTTGCTATTGGCACTGAGGATGGACAACGATTAATTGTACGTGCCAGCAAAAATGACTACTTCCCTGAAAGATTTGAGAAAGAAATTAATCCATATAATGCAGTAACATATTCAAGAGAAGGACTTGTAGTGCCCATTCATAACTTACATAATAACGACATTTTACAAATCCAGTTTATCATAGCTTGGTCGAAAGAAGACATACCAGCTTGGTTCGCCGTAGACATGGATGGAAAGAAAATATTAGAATCTGTTATGTGTACTTGAATTGTTATTGAGAGGTTTCACGTGAGTCCCTCAGCATCACCTAACAAAGCATTTGAGCAAGAGTAAACGGAGGCAAGTTTTTGAGGAAGTACGGGTGTGCCACATATTCTCATCAAGTGCAAGCACGACTAAGAAGTAATCAATATTAATCCGATTTGATGACGTTTCAAATACAAAATGCTATATGCTATTTTCCACTCGTTTTGGAGTAAGTTATTATGGGTCTTTTGATAATTGAGAATGTGGATTGTTAAATTATTTATTTTTAAAAGGAGGAATTATGAATGAGTGATGAACTGTTTTTAGTAAAACCTTCATTGAAATATGAACAGGTATTTTGCCAATTGATTAATGATTATAAAAATAGTAATGAAAAAGAATATTATGAAATGTATAAAGAGGCATTGGAAGATTATAATGAATATGTTAGAAGATTGAATAGTAATGCACAAGGAATTGATTTACCCGAAGGATGGGTTCCTTGTCATACCTATTGGTTATCTAATAATGATAATGAAATTTTAGGTTCTATCAGAATTCGTGAATCCCTAAATAATGACTTCTTAAGAGAAATAGCTGGTCATATAGGCTATGATATTTCTCCTAGATATCGTAGAAATGGATATGGTAAAATTATATTAAAATTAGGACTTGAAAAAGCAAAGAATATAGGTCTAAACAAAGTATTAGTAACATGTGATTTTGACAACTATCCTTCAAAAAAGATAATTGAAGCAAATAAGGGAGTTTTTGAATCAGAAATATATAATAAATCAAAGAACAAGAAACTAAGAAGATATTGGATTGAGATAGATAAATAATAGAATTCCAACTGTGAGCTGCTTAGGAGCTGAGTGGGGGGGACTGTATTAGGTGATCAAAAGGGTATCCTGCCATGGGGAGCCATCTGTAAACCTAGACAAAATCGTAAATACGAAACCCTTATATAAAATATTATTTCCTTATTTATTATGTAATCTATAGAAGTCCTTTGTGGCTGAATAAGTAATAGTGATATAATATAGATATAAAAAATAGGTGGCGACTTCTACGAAATGGCAAGATGTAAGGGAATCGTATCCCAATCAATTTGTTAAAATGGAAATATGATATAGACTTTACTGTTTTATCTATGATGATATAAAATGATTATCTATATTTTTTGAAACAAAAACAAGGAAATAATGAACAATTTTAGAATACATAGAGAATATAAAGAAATTTATGTATAGGTTAAAAGTAGAAATAGGTATAAAAATATCCATATGAAAAAAATTTATGAATATATGTTAAGTATTTAACTTGGTATGTTAATAAACCAATGATTTCTGAATGTCCATCAATCAAACAGATGTAAATTGTTCAACACATAATAATAATAATATTTAGTCTTTCTTTACATAAGAATAGGGGGCATAAAAGTGGAAGATCTTAATGATTATAAGGTGCTGAAGGAAGAATTAAAGCAGTATGAACAGTTATATAACGAGATCAAGATAGCATCAGAATTAACATTTGACCAAATTACTGTTTTAGATGGTAATGCAAAAATCTTATGCGTTGGGAAGGCATGTCAAAGTAGTTTTGGCATGTCAGAAGAAGAGGTTATAGGTAAATATGCTAAGGAATTAGAAAAGAAAGGCATGATTGATAAATCCATCACATTAGAAGTTCTTAAAAGAAAAGAAAAGGTTACTTTAGTACAACATACAGGTGGAAATAAAATTTTAATGGCAACAGGTTTTCCAATGTTTAATGAGAAAAATGAGATTGTTAAAGTGATAAATATATCAAAGGATATTACTAGTATTGAAAAGCTTAGAAAACAAATACAAAATACTGGAGAGATAGTAGAATGGTTTGAAGAAGAAATATCGAAAAGAAAAATAATAGAAAAAGAAGAAATTGTAAGTAAAAATTGTGAGATGCAAAAAATCATCGATCTAATAAAAAGAACAGCTGATTTAGATAGTACGGTACTCCTTTTAGGTGAAACAGGCATAGGAAAAGGTTTTTTAGCCAATATCATTCACAAAGTGAGCAATAGAAAGGATAAACCCTTTGTCACAATAAATTGTGGAGCCATTCCTGAGAATTTATTGGAGTCCGAATTATTTGGATATGTGGAAGGTGCTTTTACAGGAGCAAGTAAAAAGGGTAAAAAGGGTTTATTTGAAATAGCGAAGGATGGAATTATATTTCTTGATGAAATAGGTGATATGCCTATGCAGCTTCAAGTTAAGTTATTAAATGTGTTACAAGAGCGTAGAGCTTCTAGGGTTGGTGATGTAAGTCCATATAAAATAAAAGCTAAAATCATTGCAGCTACCAATAAAGATTTAAAAAAAGCAGTAAAAAATGGTGAATTTCGAGAAGACCTGTATTATAGATTAAATGTACTACCCATGTATATCCCTCCATTAAGAGATCGTATTGAAGATATTCCTGTGCTTATTAATCATATGATAAACAAATGTAATAGCAAATATGGTATGGGAAAAAAATTATCAAAAGATGGCTACAATATGTTGCTTTCCCATGACTGGCCTGGAAATATAAGAGAGCTTGAAAATGTAATTGAAAGGTTAGTAATTACATGTAATGAAGACATGATTGATAAAGAACAAGTATCCGATGTTATTAATCCTAAAAATAATAGAAAAGAAAGAACTTTTGAAATAAATGAGATCATACCATTAAAGGAAGCAACAAAAAAATTAGAGAAACAAATGTTAATGTCGGCTAAGCAAAGCTATAAAACAACTAGAAAAATGGCAAAGGTACTGAAAATAGACCAGTCAACAGTTGTAAGAAAATTAAAGGAATATCATATTGATTGAAACGATGCATATTTTCATCGGTAAATGATGTGTTTTCACATCGTTTGCCGATGTTTTTTGCTTTGTAGGATTTTTTTCTACAAAGCAAAAAAATAAAATTCCCTTATATAAATATTGGAATTAAAACGTTTTCCCCTTTTTGGTTATAAAATTTTATAGAAAATAATAATTTGGCATCCAACTTGCAACACAAATAGGTGAGTCAAATTTTTAACAAGGGTTGTTTTAATGAAGAGGTCAAGAAGGGACAAAAAGTACAAAACTAATTGACAAGTTATTGACCTAGCAACTTTATACCAATTACTGTTTTCTCTGTACTTTGCTATGTATTAGTGTATTAGTTTATATCTAAGAAAGATTGTACAGTAGATAAAGTAAGTAAACTTTTAGTTCCTATTCCTGTAGTTTTTTATTAAATGAGCAAATTGCATAATTACCTTCTACAAAAACTATCTACCATATGTAGTCTAAAATTCTTCAAAGCCATACCATCAAATATGCTTATATCTTAAGCAATTAAATCAAGGATGATATTCGCATATGCAATTCTGCCAAGTA